>SFOL01000038.1 GCA_004552385.1 Bacteroidales bacterium
GTATTGCAATTACATCTACGGAGTCATTCATCTTCTCTCTTAGCCAGTTTATGTGCGAATCTCCATCTCTCTGCAAATCATTTTTCTCGCTTTCTTATGTCTCTCTTCCTCCTGCGCTTCGGACACCTTTCTCATTCAATAGTATGGATCTTTTTTAAGGGCTACTTCTTCTGTCACTTAGAATCATTCCCCTCGTTTCCCTAATGCTCTTCCAAAGATTTTAATTATATTTCCTCGTTTTTTGCGATTCATAGTATGTCTTCACTGTTGATAATTCTTTGCGTCCTTAGCATTATAGGAGCCTCCTTTGGAGTATTCTACGGCTTCGGCCTTGCCGGCATCGCGGCCATGCCACGGGCCGACATCGAGTCAGCTCTCGCCGCCACTGGTTTCGGCTCTGAGCCTCAGCTCGTCGACCAGATGCTGCTCCTTGCCGACATGTGGCCATGGTTTATCGCGTTCAACGCCATCGAGCTTGTGGGCGTCATCATGCTTTTGCGCAAGGCCTATGCCGGTTTCCACGTCTATGCGGCTTCGCAAGTGGGGCTGGCCGGGCTCATGGTCATCTCGGTCGGCTTCTCTGGCGCGCTCCTCAGCATTTTGTGGAACGCCCTTTGGGTGATGCTCTATTTCAATGTGCTCCGTAAGGCTCCCTTGGACGACGGCCGTGGTGATAATGAGCCAGGCGGAAGCGCCGACTGATGTCTCTTGCCACCATTCATGCGTCTCTTATTCCGCTGCCTGCTCTTTGTCGCCGCGGCGCAGTTCTGTTGCCGGCGTGCCGCGGCGCAGTTCTACTCCACGGGGGCCGACCCCGTCGGGGTCCACTGGGTGCGCTCTGCGTCTGGCGCGCCTTGGCGCATCTGCATAGATTCGGCGGCATGGCGGTGGGGGGCTTGCGCTGACCGGGTTCTGACTCGCAATGCGCCCAGGCTCAGCTCCGATTTTTTGCCGCTGTCTATTCGGCGACGCCGAGTCGACGTGCTTGTCCACTCGCGCCACGCCTACTCTAATGGACTCGTTTCTTGGGCTCCGCGCAGGCTCGAGGCCTACTCTTATGATGTCGGGGCGGACGACTGCGTGCCTTGGGTCACACACCTCATGACGCACGAGTGGCGACATGTGCTCCAGACGCAAAGTTCCATATCGGGCTTCTCGCGTTTCCTCTACGGCCTCTTGGGTGAGCAATCTACAGGGCTCATCCTGGGGCTTTTCGTCCCGCGGTGGTACCTTGAGGGCGATGCGGTATGGGCAGAGACGCGTTACACACAAGGTGGTCGGGGGCGATGCTCGGCTTTCTTGCAGCAGATGCGGACCCTATGCGTTGCAGGCCGGGCGCCCTCTTTCAGCCAGGCGTATTTCGGCTCATACGCCACTTGCGTGCCCGACTTTTACAGAATGGGCTACCTGATGGTCGACGAGGCGTCGCGAGCCTTTGGAAACGAAGTTTTTGGGCAGGCCGTCAATAGTGCCGGCCGACTCCCTTTCACTTTCTTCCCTTTTCAACGATCTCTCCGAAAGCAGACCGGCATGCGCCCCATGAGCCTGTACCATTGGGCTTTAGGCCGAGCCGCGGATGAGTGGCGAAGCCAAATGTCACTCCGCGTCCCCACAAACTTCACTCCACTATTGCCCTCGTCCGCCTCTTACCGCGACGTGGACTTCATGACTCCTTGGGAGGGCGGTTTCGTGTCGTATGTCTCTGGCCCCGATGTTGTTAGCTTCTTTGAGGTGTACGACTCCGCAATGCATGTGCTTCGGAAGATAACGCCATCAGAACGCAATGAGGAGCGGTTCTCAGTGCTTGGATCACGAATTGTGTGGAGCGAACGTCGGCAGAATCCCCGATGGGCCAATGGGTCGGAGAACTGTCTTATGGCGGCCGATTTGTCCACTGGCCGCGTCTCGCGAGTCACACGTGGCGCAGACTACCACAGCCCGGCCTTGAGCCATGATGGAGGGCGGCTGGCCTGCGTGGCTGTGGGGCGTGACATGGTGCATCGCGTCGTCGTCATTCAAGACGGGTGTGAGGTGGCTTCTCTCCCCCTCCCTGTAGGATGGCAAGTGCCAGAGGTCGTCTGGCAAGACGATGACAGGCTGCTACTGATCATTGTCAATGATGATGGCCGACAGATTGTAAGTTACGATTTGGCTGGTGGCAAGTGTGAGCTGTTGTTCGGCCCCCGCCATGTCATGCTTAAAAACATGGCACTTGGTAATGATGGTCGCCTGTTCTTTACAATGGATTCCGAGCCAGGCTATTTCTCTGACATATACTCCATTTCCTGCTCATCTGGCGAGTTGCGCCGCGAGGTGACCTCTCTTTATGGTGTCGATTTCGCAGCCCCTCATGGCGATAGCCTCATTGTCAGCGTTTACGGGGCCGATGGTTTTGCGCCCGCCAAGGTGGCCTTGGGCGCGGGCGTGGAGGTTGAGACCGTTGGTTCTCCAAGACCTTTCGTCTTGCCATCCGACACGGTCGTGTCGGCCGCTTTCAAAAGGTCGGGTGTCGTGTCGGCTCATTTAAGGCCAAACCTCCACTCTTGGGGCCCCGTTATTGTGGATGCCGATAACCAGTCGGTGACTCCAGGGGTCAGCCTGGCGAGCCAAAACGTGCTCGGCACGGTCATGATGCAGGCGGGCTATAGTTTTGCGCCCGACGATGACGTTGAGCGCATCTTCGCCGACATCACGTGGGATTGGCTATGGCCACGCCTTAAGTTTGGCGGCCGATGGGGGTATACTGATTATGACCATGCGTTCTCTTACAAGCAGATTATTAAGTCAGATTCTGGCGAGCGCGCCTACGATGTCACTATGCGGACGACTGATCGTAGCCGCCTCGCGAAGCTGACCTTTGAGGCTTCTCTGCCGCTTACCCATAATAGTGGTGCGTGGCGCAGAGCCGTGACGCCATCAGTCTCTTTCGATTGGGAAAGGTCGACCGGCATTGTCTATGACGTCTCTCGGGCTGAGGCCAGGGCGGATCACCCGTCTCTGTCGCAATATCAAGTGCGCACTTCCGATGTGCGGTATTTCGCTTCGACTTTTGGGCTCAGCTCCCATCTCTTGCGGCGTGTGGCGGCCAATGATGTCGGGTGCAGGTGCGGTGTGGCCTTCAGCGCCGTTTATGATCGGGCTGTCCGACGGTCGGACTATGGCAGTATGCTCTGTCTCAATTTAAGGCTCTATATGCCTGGCATCGGGGCCCATCATCAGCTCCTTCTGTCGGCCTCGGCGCAGAATAAGTGGCCTGGTGAAAGATTGGTTTCCCCAAACGGGTATGCTTATAGGCGCATGGTGTCAGACCGCGTCGCCGCGCCTTATGGGCTCGGCCGTGTGGCCAACAGGCGGTCCGCCCTCCTCAGGGCGGCGTATACGCTCCCTGTGTGCGACCCTGATTGGGAGCTCGGCCCGGTGGCCTATGTCAAGCGAATCTGTTTCCGCGCAGTCGGCGACCTGGGAGCCGCGAGGTGTTGGACGGGTTTGAGCTCGGGCGGGACGTTGTGGCGCTGGACCGTCAGCGGAGAGGTTTGGGCAGAGACGCGTCTTGCCACTTTGCCTTATCCAGTCAACATAGGGTGGCGTGGCTCCTATTTGCCTGATACGCAAGGCCTCGCATCGGCGCTTCTGCTCAGCGTCTCGTTCCGATGAGGCTGACTATGGCAATCTCTCTTGCCACAGCTTGGGTTTCAGATGGGCGGATTAAAAGCAATGGCGGCTCCTCGCGTTTTTGCGGGAGCCGCCATTGCTTTCTTTATTCTCTGCCTCGCCGTTAAGCCGGCTGGCATTCTGTCTTTACCATGCGAACATCGGTCGGCCGCTCATCATGGCGTTGACCTCGGCCTTCACGGCGTTGATGACGCCTAAGTCCTCAGGTGCGGCAAGAACACGGTCTATCATGTCGGCAATCACGTCCATGTCGTCCTCTTTCAGTCCGCGGGTGGTTATGGCGGGAGTGCCAAGGCGCAGGCCGCTTGTCTGGAATGCCGAGCGGGTGTCAAACGGCACCAGGTTCATGTTCACCGTTATGTCGGCGGCCACCAGTGCCTTCTCGGCCACCTTGCCGGTCAGCTCTGCGTATTTGGGGCGGAGGTCCACGAGCATCGAGTGGTTGTCCGTGCCGCCGCTCACGATGTAGAACCCGCGGTCAATGAGGTCTTGAGCCAGGCGTGCGGCGTTGGCCTTAACCTGCTGCTGGTAGGTCTTGAACTCGGGTTGAAGTGCCTCCGCGAAGGCGACAGCCTTGGCGGCTATCACGTGCTCAAGCGGGCCGCCTTGCTGGCCGGGGAACACGGCAGAGTTGAGCAGTGAGCCCATTGAGCGAACCTCGCCTTTCTTGGTCTTCTTGCCCCATGGGTTCGGGAAGTCCTTGCCCATCAATATGATGCCGCCTCGCGGGCCGCGGAGGGTCTTGTGGGTTGTCGAGGTGACAATGTCCGCATACTTCACCGGGTTGTCCAGGAGGCCTGCGGCAATGAGGCCCGCGGGGTGGGCCATGTCTATCATCAGCAGCGCGCCCACCTCGTCGGCTATCTTGCGCATTCTGGCGTAGTCCCACTCGCGGCTGTAGGCCGAGCCGCCGCCTATGATGAGCTTCGGGTGCTCGCGCTTTGCCACTTCCTCCATCTCGTCATAGTCCACTCGGCCGGTCTCCTTGTTCAGGTGATATGCCACGGGACGGTAGATGAGGCCTGATGTGTTGACGGCCGAGCCGTGAGACAGGTGGCCGCCGTGAGCCAGATCCAGACCCATGAATGTGTCGCCGGGGTTCAAGACGGCCAGGAGAACTGATGCGTTGGCCTGGGCGCCTGAGTGGGGCTGCACGTTGGCGAACTCCGCGCCATAGAGCTTCTTGATCCGCTCTATGGCCAAGGTCTCAACCTCGTCAACCACTTCACATCCGCCATAGTGGCGCTTGCCGGGGTAGCCTTCGGCATATTTGTTGGTCAGGCATGAGCCCATGGCCTGCATCACCTCGTCGCTCACGAAGTTCTCCGAGGCTATCATCTCTATGCCGCGCTGCTGGCGCTGGTGCTCCTTCTCTATAAGGTCGAAGATGGCGTTATCTCTCATTGTATGTTATTATTTGCTTTAAATATTTACAAATGTAACGACTAATCGCGAGACGAGGGAGGTCTTCCTCTATAAAAATTTGGCATCCGTCGCCATTTGTTGTGTGCGCCATTTTAGTCTTGCTTTATTATTTTGGCATGAAACCATAAATAAGGCGTCGGCTTCTCTTGCAATAGGCGGCCAGTATTCCTATTTTTGCAAGTATTAACATATAACCACAACCTACTAAACGCTTTACGGACAATGGTTCGATCTAAAATTTCATCATTAAAGATGCCCCTGCGCCGTGTGGCTCTGACTCTTGCCGCTCTTGCGTCTTTTGCCGTGCGCGGGTTAGGGCAGCAATATGACCCGCCATGCGTAGTGGAGCAATGGCCGGAGGTCACTTCTTCGCCCAAAATTTTGGACATCAACTTTTCGGATGCCGACATGCCTAACACTTGGAAAGGCAAGACAGGCATTGAGACTCCGTCGCTCGATGATGGCGGATATTCCAACGGCGTCATTTACGTCCCCACATTGGTCGACGGTGAGAGGTCCAACGTGTCTTTCCCGCTCCTCTTCCACAATTGCACGTTCGCCAATAAGAACTCTTTCGGCGGCAAGGCCGGGACCACGGCGGCCTTCGCACGACTGGCCTACGGAGATAAGAAATTGAACAACAAGAACGACTGGAAGCAGGATGGCCACACCGTGATGGTTGAGGATAACGTGGAGTTCGACTCGAAAGGCAATCCGACATATGGCGAGGCGGGCTATGCGCACCTTTGCCGCGATGCCGCGCGTGCCAACGATGCCGGAAACATGGTATCCTCACATGGGTGGATTGAGATTGACCACATACCATACGTCGACAGGCTTCAGTGGGCCTGGTCCTCATCAGCATGGGGGCGAGGCGTCAAGTGCGACATCAAGATAGGCGATCAAGAGTGGAAGCCGCTCGTCTGGATGGGAAGCAACAGGCAGAAAAACGGCTACACAGTATATTCTGACCAAGGCTATTTTATTGACAACACAATAAAGGCTGCTGATGTGTCATTGCGCTGGAGGATATGGGACGGAGACGGAGACGCCTCGCACACGTTCCAAACCGATGCGGATGGTAATAACCTGTTTGCGGGCGTCAAGACCGACACCGCGGCTCAGTGGCAACCAGTCAAAATACATAAAATAAGAATCTTCGGCAGCGAGATCTCGGCCGATCAGGCCAAGTTCGCCAAAGAGAACCCTGTTGGAGACATTGGCGAGTTCACGTATGGCCGCGGCGATACGGCCGATGACGTGGCCGCGGCGCAAGACACTTATGCCGGCACCAGGTTCTCCATAGTGGCGCAAGACGGCACCGGGGACTATTCTACCATCCAAGCCGCCGTTAATGCTGTCGAGGCAGGGTGGCGCGCCGTCATTTTCGTCCGCAATGGAGTATATGATGAGCATGTTACCATAGGGTCTTCCTCAGTCAAGAATAAGTATATAAGCCTTATTGGCGAGAGTCGCGACGGTACAATCTTGACATCGTCAGTCGGCCGTGGCGAGGCAGGGTCTGCTACTCAGTATTATGATTGCGCAGCCTTGTGCGTCTATTCTGATAAATTCTACGCCGAGAACCTTACCATACGGAACACGTGCACGAATGCAGGTCAGGCCGAGGCTCTCTATATGGGTGGAGACGCTTACATGTTCCGCAACTGTGACATCCTTGGCTGGCAAGATACGTTCAAGAGCAACGCCGGCGGGCGCGGATATTTTTGCAATTGCCTTGTGGCGGGTGCCGTCGATTTCATATATGACTCTGGCCTTGTATGGTTCGAGAATTGCGAGATTCGTAGCACCGGAGCTGGCTATGTCGCTGCTCCGGCCGACGCCAGCCTCTACCTCTCCAGTGCGCTATATGACGGGCTTGACCGCGATGTCACATACTGCGGGCTTTTCTTCTCGCATTGCCGACTTACTGCGGCATCTGGTGTCGCCGACGGCTCTTGCTATCTTGGCCGCCCATGGAAGGAGAAGGGCGGCACGGCTTACATGAATTGCACATTGGGGTCACACATTGCCTCGTCTGGCTGGAAAGAGTGGAACAGCACCGATGTTAGTTTCCTTGAGTATGGCAGTCTGACGCCCTACGGGGTTGCAGCCGATGTCAGCGGGCGTGTCGCATGGAGCGCGCAGGCCTCCGACACTGAAGTCTCTAAATATTTCAACACTGATTTCCTGTTCTCTGCCATGTCTGGCAAAGAGGCTTTCACCCCCGGCTCGCTCATTTCGGCGGCAAATCCTGTCTCGCCCGAGATTGTCGGTGGCACCATCAAGTGGCAGCCTTTGGCAAATGTCGTGGGGTATGTCATCTTGCGAGATGGCCAGTTTGAGGCTTATACTAACGGTGCATCCCATGAGATGATAGACCCTTCGGCCGCATACACGGTGTTGTCGGTCAGCCTTCGCGGCATCTCTGCATCTGCGTCGGCCTCCAAGCCCCTCCTTGCGTTTCCCACGGCTGGCGGTTTTGGCAAGCTCGCCTCGGGCGGTCGTGGAGGTCAGGTGGTCTACGTCACGACGCTTGCCGACAGTGGCGAGGGGTCGCTCCGTTGGGCTTTTGAGCAATATCCGGGTGAGCCGCTCACCATCGTCTTCGCCGTCTCGGGTGAGATTGCCCTCTTGTCTCCGCTCAAGGTCAAGAGGAATGACTGGACCTTGGCCGGGCAGTCGGCTCCTGCCGAGGGCATCGTCATCACGCATGACAAGGTCAACTTCGGCGGCAGCCAGAACTTCATTGTGCGAGGTGTCCGTTTCCGCATAGGGCAGAAGAACAGTGCAGGGGAGGTCTACGCCGAGAGCGCATGCGGCGCCGAGAATTGCGAAAATTTCATTTTTGACCATTGCTCCTTCGGATGGTCGGTCGAGGAGAATTTCGACACACAAGACAGCCATTTCCTCACAGTGCAGTACTCCATCGTCCATGAAGGCCTTTATGATGCCGGCCACTCGAAAGGACCGCGCGGCTATGGTTGCCAGTGGGGCGGCTCGCCAGCCACATATCATCACAACCTCTTGGCGAACAACCTTAGGAGAAGCTGCCGTTTCAATGGCTCCAGGGGCGAGGACTGCGTGTCTTACATTGAGTATTTCAACAATGTGACCTTCAATAACGAAGGTGGCGGAAACGGATGCTACGGCGGCGAGAACACTGCCGACATATCTGACTATACTGGAAAGGAGTCCGCTCACGAGTGCAATTTCGTGGCCAACGTCTACATCCCTGGCCCTGCCACAACCAAGACCCCATATTTCGTAATGCCGTCTTATGCCCGCAGCGGCGCCACTTCTTGGGCTCCCTCCAAGTGGTACTTCAGCGGCAACGTCATGGACGGGCATGCCGATGTGACAGCTGACAACTGGCTGGGCGTGGATCTTGACGACGTCAAGGCGCATTACTCTCTTTCTGACATCAAGGCCGATGACATGATACGCCCCGCTCTTGCTTACTACCAGTACACCGGGGCTGGCCCCATCGGCGAGTATGACTATGACAAATATGCCTACGCCGCTGAGAATTATCAGACAGCCGAGGCTGCCTACGCCACAGTACTCGACTGCGCAGGAGCGCGCGTACGAGACGCTGTTGAGAACCGCATAATATCCGATGTCAAGAGTCGCCAATGCAAGTGGGGCGGCGCGGCAAAGGGTGCTGGCTCCGGCATTATTGACTCTGAGGCTGATGCCGAGGGCTTCTTCGCTTATGCGGCCGATTATGACGAGCCTCTTGACACTGATGGTGACGGAATGCCAGACGATTGGGAGGTGGAGAATGGCTGCGACCCCACCGTGGCAGACAACAATACTCTTGCCGAGAGTGGATACACTATGCTTGAGGTCTATCTCAACGGTCTCTTTGGCGATAGGGCAGGGGTCTCTACTCCTACTCGGGAAGTCTTGTCTGTTGAGTCAAACGAAGTCCGCCTTGGCTCCGACGGCTATTTGTATTGCTCGGTCAGTGCCGATTATGTCTTGACGGTCTTTGACCTTTCCGGCAGGGTTGTCGCACGCTCTGCGGCGTCTGGCTCGCGCATAGCTGTACCCACCTTGCCCAGAGGTGCCTTCCTTGTCTCAGTCGAGGCACCTGGCGTGACTCGTCGTGTGGTCAAGATGCAAAGCCTGTAGTCGGGCATAGCTATTTTTTCTGAGGGCAAGCCCCGCGGCGGTCTTTGCGCCGCGGGGCTTGCTTTTTTTGTGTCGTCGTGTGCTATCTTTGTCGCTGGCGGTGCAATATTACCAGTGTGCGCCTTTTTGTCCAATTGGATATCTTATGAAAGAGTCTTCGCATCTTGTGAGTTTCGACTTCTCTGTGTCTCACATGTCAGGCCGTTTGCGCTCGGCAGATGTCAATGCCGCCATAGCCGCAGTCTCCTCGCCTGGTGGTGAGCAAGTGCTTGATGCGCTTTTCGAATATGTAGTCTCGTCGCCAAAGCTGCGTGTGGCCTCGAATTCTGCATGGGTGTTGTCTCATCTGCCATCTCGTTACCGCCCGTGGCTCTCAGAGCGGCGTGGACGCTTGGCGGACGCGCTTCTGTCGTCTTCAGACGATACTTTGCGACGCATTCTTGTCACTATACTTGCAAACCTTGATTGGGTGGCGGAAGACCTCCGTTCCGATCTTATCGATTTTGCCCTTGACAATATCACGAATCTTCACGTACCGCTTGGAGTCAGAGCCCAAAGCCTTTATCTCGCTCACAAGATGTGCGCGACAGTGCCAGAGTTGGCTGCTGAGTTCAGGCTTGTGCGTAGCCTTTTGGCAGAAGAGGCAGACCTTCCCCCTGGCCTGAGAGCTGCAGTGCGCCGGACGGGATGTAAGTGAACTTTACCCATGCTTTGGTGAGTAGGTCGTCAAAATAAAAACAGCCGCGCCGCCCAAGGAGGTCTCCTCCCCCTTGGGCGGCGCGGTTGTTTGCGCTATCTGACGTTCCTTATTTTTTCTTCTCGCTTTTTTTCTTGACCGAGAAGCCGAACTTGCCAAGCAGTCTGCCCAGCGAGTAATATTTGCCGTGGCTGTAGCATATGGGCTTGGCGTTCTCCAGCTCAAACGCCCCTGTGGCGGGGTCTATGTACCTGTCGTCCGCCCTTACGCCCGTCACCTCGGCTATGAACATGTCGTGTGAGCCAAGCTCTATAACTTGCTTCACCTTGCACTCTATCGAGACGGGGCTCTCTGCTATCCCCGGAGCCTTCACCGTGAAGCTCTCGCAAGGCGTCAGGTTCATCTCCTGCCATTTGTTCACGTCGCGGCCGCTCTTCACGCCGCACCAGTCGGTGGCGCGGGTCAGCTCCTCTGTCGTCAGGTTTATCACGAACTCGCCCGTCCTACTTATTATGCCGTGCGAGTGGCGCTCTTTCCTCACGGAAATGCTCACCATTGGAGGGGTTGAGCATATAGTGCCGGCCCACGCCACGGTTATTATGTTGTAGTTCTCGGGCGCGTCTCCGCAACTGACCATCACCACTGGCAGCGGGTATAGCATGTTGCCCGGCTTGAATGATATGTTTGCCATATAAAAATGTTATGCTACGCAATAAAGTTGAGAGTCTGCCGTTTTCGGCCCCAAGCCATGCGCCATCCCGTGCTCCCGCAGGTTGCAAGAATGGATGGCCAGCCATCTGGGAATCCCGGATCCCGAATCGCTTATGATAGTGGCGGCAGAGGACGGGGAGCGGGGCTCTTACTCGTTCGTCACGTCATACTACTGGCTGACCCTCGCCAACGGTGGCTCCGGCCGCAGGCGCATCTCCCGCAATGAGGCTGCCAGAATCCTGAGGTCTGTATAGCGCCCGACTACTCTATCACCATATGCTCCTCCGTGGTCACTTTTTCGCAATACCTGCACTTCAAGGCCAGAGGCATCTTGCTGACGACGAAGAAATGCGTCGTTATGTCCTCATGGTTCGTTATGCACTTGGGGTTGAAGCAGCGGACGTAGCCCGTAAGCTCGTCGGGGAGGGACACTTGGCGCTTCTCTACAACCTCGTAGTCCTTTATTATGTTCAGCTTGGCCTCGGGAGCCACCAGGGCGATCTTGTTTATCTCGTCGTCCTCAAAGAAGCGGTCCGACACCTTTATTATGCTCTTGCGCCCCAGCTTCTTGCTCTCCAGGTTCGTGCCGAAGGTTATGGCGTTTGGTATCTTCTCCAGCCCCAGCAGTGATATCACCTTGAAAAGGTTCTGCGCCGGGATGTGGTCTATCACCGTGCCGTCTTTTATCGCGCTTACTTTCAGCTCTTTGCTATTGTTGCTCTCCATCTGAGTCCTATCTTTTGTTTCTGACATCCTCGCAGCGTCTTTATTCTTTTGCGCCCAATATGGCGGCTATTATGGCCATTCGGGTGTACATGCCGTTCTTCGCCTGCTCGAAGAAGTAGGCCTTGGGGTTCTGGTCCACGTCGGTCGATATCTCGCCCACGCGTGGCAGCGGGTGGAGTATCCGCAGGTTGTCCTTCGTCACGCTCAGCATGTCGTTGTGGAGCACGTAGGTGTTCTTGACCCTCTCATATTCCATCAGGTCCGAGAAACGCTCCTTCTGCACGCGCGTCATGTAAAGTATGTCGGCCGTGGGCAGGACGTCCGCCATGTCGCGGTGCTCCTCATATGTTATCCCCTTCTCGTCGAGGAATGTCTTATACTCCTGGGGCATTTTCAGCTCATCCGGGGCCACGAAGTAGAACGTCGGGTTGAAGTAGCTCATGGCCTGGATGAGGCTGTGGACCGTGCGGCCATACTTGAGGTCGCCCACCAGAGCTATCTTCAGGTTGTCCAGCCCGCCCTGCGTCTTGTTTATGGAGTACATGTCCAGGAGGGTCTGGGTCGGGTGCTGATTGGCGCCATCGCCCGCGTTTATCACCGGCACCGGGCTTTGCTCTGCAGCGTATCTGGCCGCGCCCTCCAGGTAGTGGCGCATCACGATCAGGTCGGCGTAGTTAGACACCATCTTAATCGTGTCTTTCAGCGTCTCGCCTTTCGTGGCCGAGGTCACGCCGGGGTCCGAGAAGCCTATCACGCGCGCGCCGAGGCGGTTCATCGCGGTCTCGAAGCTCAGGCGAGTCCGGGTGGACGGCTCAAAGAAGAGGCTCGCTATTATTTTGCCCCGGAGCAGGGGCTGGTCGGGGTTCGCCTCGAAGTCGGCGGCAAGTTCGAGTATGCGGAGCATGTCTTCCTTGCTGATGTCGTTTATAGAGACGAGGCTCTTGTTCTTAATCATGGTGCGTGAGTTTGTTGGTTGACTTCGAGAGCACAAATTTATATTGTTTTTCGGCCTTTGGTGTGGCTCGGGCAAGTTAATTTGGGTGCACGCCTTCTTCGCGTTGGCCTCATTTGATTATCTTAGCTTGCTAATCATTACATCCCGACAGTTTATTATGGACAGCTCTTTATATGGCATGGCCGACTCGCTCACGCCCACCGCGTGCATCGACTTCGTGGCCGACGTTACGGCAAGGGGGCTCACGTTCGCCGAGACGCTCCAATGCGTGGCCGACGTCCTGCCAAAGGCCGTGCTCCACCCGTCAAAGGCCACGGCCGAGGTCTCTTACGCCGGACAGGTCTTCCGCTCACAGGCGCATTCCCTTTCCCCAACAACCATCGAGGCCGATTTCGTCTCCATCGACGACCACAAGGGCAGGGTCGTCATTGCCTACCACGCCTCGCCGGACTCCTTCACGCCCGAGGAGACGCGCATGATCGCGGTCGTCGGCCGGCTCGTCTGCGGCTTCGTCAACTCCGTCAGAGGCCGAGACCTTTTCGCCAGCAGGCCCAGGGAGAAGGGAACCGCCATAAGCGAGGATTTCCGCAAAGCACTCACGACCGACAAGAAGCCGCTGCAGCTTTTCTTCAACAAGCAGGTGCTCGACAGGTACATCTACCTGGACATGATGAAGTATAAGATTCACAACATTCTGTTCGTCGCCACGCTCTATGACGCTTTCACTCTTGAGAACGACGACAGCTTCTTCGAGCAGTTCATGGGCGAGATCTACCAGTACAGCCTATTCTCCCTGCCCAGAATAACCGGTGTCGCGTCGCCCGAGGACGCGCTCGAGCTCATGAAGACAACAAGGTTCGACATGGCCCTGCTCATGGTCGGACTTGACGTTGAGTCCACATTCCGGCTCAGCTCCGACATTAAAGAGAGGCAGCCGGACATCCCCGTCTATCTCCTCTCCAACCAGAAGAACAACATCAAAGAGGTCGAGCATAGGGCTCAGCGGACGCCATCAATCGACAAGGTCTTCGTCTGGGGTGGAAACTCCGACATCATTTTCTCCATCGTCAAAAGTACCGAAGACGAGTTCAACGTCATAGACGACACTAAGATAGGGCTCGTCCGCGTCATCCTGCTTGTCGAGGATTCCCCTGAATATTATTCCAAATATCTTCGCATCCTCTTCTCCATCGTCTTCAATCAGGTCCAAAAACTGCTGGAGGATGACGACCATAACGAGATTACGCGAGTCTCAAAAATGAGGCAGAGGCCCAAGATCCTCCACGCCCGGAACTATGAGGACGCCTTGTTCATCATCGAAAAGTACCGTGACTACCTTCTCTGCGTCATCTCCGACGTCGAGTTCGACCGAGCAGGAAAACTCGACGACAGGGCCGGCTACAAGCTCCTCAAGTTCCTGCGCGACGAGATGCCGGAGCTGCCCACCATCATGCAGAGCGCGGTGCCATCCAACCGCCAGCTGGCCAAAGAACTCGGAGTCTCTTTCCTCGACAAGGATTCGGAGCGGCTGCAAGCCGACCTCGTCAAGTTCCTGACCAGCCGCCTCGGCTTCGGCGACTTCATCTTCCGCAACCAGCTCGGCAAGCCCGTCGCGCAGGCCAAGGGTATCAAGGAGTTCGAGACTATTTTCAGGAACATGCCGCAAGACAAGCTCAAGCAGTATTGCAGAGACTTCCGCATCTCCTCTTGGATCATGAGCCGGGGGGAGATCCCGCTCGCCAGGCAGCTCAACGCCATCGACTTTGACAACTATACCGACCTTGAGCAGTTCAGGGCCGACATCCTCAGCCTGATGGATGACTACCGGGCCGAGAGGAGGCGGGGCAAGCTCATCGACTATGACGATGTCGACATCCCCGACGAGAGGAACGTCATCATGCTCGCACCGGGAAAGCTCGGCGGCAAAGGAAGGGGACTCGCTTTCATCAATACGCTCATCCAGAACATTGACACCAGCGAGTTCGACGCTCACATCAACGTCCGGATTCCCATCACCGCCATTGTCGGGACCGATGAGTTCGACGCTTTCATGAAGAGGGGCAACATCCGCCAGTACCTTGTCGGAGACCCTGACTACACCAGGCTCCGCGAGAGGTTTAACGACACGCCGCTCTCCGATAAGCTCATGTCGCGCATCCGGCGCTTCGTCAGCCAGGTGCGCCGCCCGCTCGCCGTACGCTCCAGCTCGCTCTCCGAGGATTCGCTCAACCAGCCCTTCGCGGGAGTCTTCGACACATACCTCGTCCCGAACAACGCCGAGACGGTGGAGGAGAACGCGCAGAACGTCGCACAAGCGGTCAAGATGGTCTACTCGTCAATCTACTCGCCATCCAGCCGAGCATATTTCGCAAGCACCAAGGTCAATATCGACAAGGAGAAGATGGCCGTCGTCATCCAGGTCCTCGTCGGCGGCGAGCACGAGGGGTTCTACTACCCGCACGTCTCAGGAACCGCGCAGAGCTTCAACTACTACCCCGTGGCCCACATGCTGCCCGAGGAGGGCTTCGCCGTCGCAGGCTTTGGCCTCGGATATTATGTCGTGGGCGGAAGCAAGGCCTACCGCTTCTCGCCTGCCTGGCCGGCGGTGGAGACCACGTCGGTTCGTGACATGGTCAAGAATACGCAGGTCGATTTCCTGGCTGTCGACCTCGCTCCCAGGAATCTTGACTACGTCCACGACGGCGAGCAGGCGCCTCTCGCCACGCTCGACATACTCGATGCCGAGAAGCACGGCACGCTAAAGCACTGCGCCTCGGTCTACAATCCGCAGAATGACACCATCGAGCCTGGACTGCACGCCTACGGGCCAAGGGTCGTAAATTTCGCCGACATCCTCAAATATGACTACGTCCCGCTCCCAAGGCTGCTCTCGGTCATTCTCGCCGCCGCCAAAGACTCTTTCGGAACGCCCGTCGAGATCGAGTGGGCGGTCGACCTTGACGAAGACGAGCGCGGGCTGCCTTCGTTCTACCTCCTGCAGATTAAGCCTATCATCACGGATCTGCGAGGCGACAGCGTCGAGGTCGTGGCCCCCGAAAAAGACGAGGCGTACCTCTACACCACGCAGAGCCTCGGCAACGGCAGGGTGGGCGATGTCACCGACATCATCTTCCTCGAACCCGACATATTTGACAAGATGCGCACGGAGCAGATGGCTAAGGAAATAGGCTACCTCAACGCGCTCATGATGGACGAGGAACGCAAATATGTGCTCATCGGCCCGGGACGTTGGGGCACGAGAGACAAGTTCATTGGCATCCCTGTACAATGGAGTGAGATCTCTAACGCCAAACTGATTGTCGAGATGAGCCTGCCAGGCTTCCCGCTCGACTCTTCCCTCGGCTCACACTTCTTCCACAATGTCACGAGTATGAACATAGGCTACCTCTCTGTCAAGGATGACAGCGCCACTGACTTTATCAACTGGGAGCTCATTCACCAGCTGCCGGTTGTCAGGCAGACTGAGTTCTTCCGGCAAGTCAGGGCTCCGCAT
>SFOL01000137.1 GCA_004552385.1 Bacteroidales bacterium
GGTGTGCTTATTGAAGTTGACCGGGTTTTCCACAAAGTGATAATCCGGATTATGTCGATGATGTCTCATGCTGTGAACTGGCCTTTTCTGTATAAGTTGGATAAAAGGGAAGCGCTCTGGGTAATATCATAGCCCGCCTGGAGCACTTGTTGGTTGAAATCAAGGCGATTGCTCGTGCTTTGCTTGAAAGGAGCAGGCGAAGGGGTCGGCGAAGTCACCTGTTCAGTGGTCGAATCGGAGTTCGGTGAGGCGGCTTGACTGGGTTTCGTCGTAGGAGCAAGACTGAGCTCTGACGCGGGGGCAAGGATGGAAGCAAGTGTGTTGTGTTTGGCAACGGTTTTCTCGACATTTTGGCTGCCCGGTTCCGACAATCTGGCAAAAGAACCGCCGATGTCTCAGATTTCTGCCTTCCCGAGCATCAAGGCCTTGTCCATCCTCTTGCTCGTGCCGTTGAACTCGACGAGTCTTCCATGGTGGACCACCCTGTCGATCATCGCGGAGGCAAGCTTGTCGTCGCCCAGGATCGTTCCCCATTTGCTGAACTCGATGTTGGTGGTGAACACCACGCTTCGCTTCTCGTAGCATGCTGACACCACCTGGAACAGCAGCCTTGCGCCGTTGATGTCCAGGGGCACGTACCCGAACTCATCCAAGATCAGAAGGTCGGCCTTTGCCAGGTCCCTCATGAACTGATCTAGGGCGCCTGCAGAGTTCGCCATCGTAAGGGCCATGACGAGCTCCGCGGTGGTGAAGAACCTGACCGTCTTGCCGGAGCTCGCGGCGGCAACGCCGATGGCGATTGCCAGATGGGTCTTTCCGCGGCCGGTCTGGCCATAGAACACGAAGTCCTGGGCCCTGTCTATGAACCCCAGCCCCATCAGGTCCTCCGCAGTGTAGCCTTCGGGGAAGGACACCTGGGAGAAGTCGTAGCCTTCGAATGACTTGACTTGCGGGAACTTTGCCTTCCTGAACAGCCTGTCGCGCTTGCGCCTTTCCCTGACGCCCTGCTCGTCATCGAGCAACGCGACCGCCGCGGCGAGCTGGCCCGGCGTTGCCGTGGCGCAGAACCTGTCGATCACCTCGTTGGAGAAGTACATCATCCTCGCCTTGGCCTTGAACTCCCTTGCCTCTTCTGCCTTCAAAGCCATTACCTGCCCCCTATTCCCAATGCGCGGTCGTACTCCGATAGGTCGACGGGCTCGTCATATGCGATGGCGCCTCCCGCGCAGCGTGCCGCTGCGACGGCGACCGACGCCGCATCCACCCTGCCCGTCGCAACGAGCGCCATCTCCATGGCCGCGACGGTGGCGTCCCATCCGCGAACGGCGACCTCGTCCCTCATGGTCCTCAGGCTGGCCCGAAGGTCGCTTTTGTCCTTGCCGTCGAGATGGCTCCTCAGCGTGTCGGGCATGCATGCCCTCACCTTGCTGTTCGCCCATCCACCCGGCTTTCTGCAAAGCGTCGCTATCTGGCTCGCAGGCTGCGACGAGTCCGACGGCGCATCTCCGTAGGCGCGCTCGTGGCTGCACACGAAGGTGCCCTCCTCGTCGTATATGCGCACGTCGGTGGCGCCGAGCCCCACTATCAGCATCGTTCCCGCAAGCGCCGGGTCTGACGAGTAGAGGTGCTTGCCCTCGATGCGGACCTTGCCGTACTTGTCGGCCTTGGGCCTGACGTAGCGCACGACGTCGAACGGTTTTTCCGGCAGGCCCGCCATGGCTGCGCGGTCCTCCGCGAATAGACGGGCCTCCGGCTCGCCCTTGCGCCAATGGTTCTGCTCGGAAAGACGCATGCAGCGGTCGAGCAGGTGGCGGTTGTATATGTCGGTGCCGCCGATGCGGGGAACGGGCACGAACAGGTTGCGGCGGATGAAGCCGACCTTGTTCTCCACGTTGCCCTTCTCGTTGCCCGAGTCCGGGTTGCAGAAAGAGTAGTCGAACCCGTAATGGGCGGAGAAAGCCGCGAACATCTCGGTGGTCCTTACGGTCGAGCAGGCCTTCCTGCCGACGCCGGTGGCGTTGTCGAACACTATGCGCGTTGGGACGCCGCCGCAGTACTCGAATATGTTGCGCAGGCCCTGGCAGACGCACTCGGCGTTCTGGCCGGGGAACACCTGCGCCAGACCGACGTTCGAGTAAGGGAAGGTGACGACGAAGTACAGCATCCGCCTTCGCACGCCGCCGACGTAGAAATCGGCTTCGCCGAAGTCGGCCTGGGCCTCGCCGGGGGCCCATACAAGATCGAGAAACGCCTCCTTGGATTCCCTGCGCTCTGCCTTGAGGCGGGCGACGTAGTGGCGGACGGTGGACTCGCTCGCCTCGCAGCCGCACTCGTCTCTGAGGCGGGCGTGTATGCGCGCGGCAGTGTGGCGCTGCTTGCGCCATGACCTGGCGTCCTCGTCGAGCCAACCCTCGATTATGCTGCGGTATTGGTCCATCATCGACGAGCCCGGGCGCTTGACGGGCATCTTCGGGGAGAGGTCGTCAAGGGCGAGGTATTTGTATACGGTGTCGCGGCTGACGCCGGTGATCCGACTTATGGAAGCGATGCTCTCGCCGCTCTTTCTCAATTGCCGTATAGTTACGACTTGGGACATGCTGATCATTTTCCTTTCTGGCCTCCTTAGTCGATTACCGAAGCAATGACCAGGTTAGACCGTTAGCTTGTGATCGGCATGTTCTTTGCTGTTATGCCCGAATCAGGTCAGCCGAAGTGTCGACTTTTACGCTACCGCATACATGTGTTAACCCACTCTTCGGTGCCTTGATCGATGTCAAGAAAGCGCACGAGCGACGTGACGGCAACTTCTTGGGGTACCTGCGTGGAAACAAGACAGGGAAGCCCGCATGCCTGGGCTTCAAGTGCGACAATGCCAAACCCTTCTTTGCGCGAAGGAAGAAGAAAAGCATCCATGGCTTGCAGATAATCGGCGACGTTTTTCAGGGCACCCGTGAAAGTGACCTGGCCTTTTATATCAAGATCGCGCGCGAGCTTTTCGTATTGGCCGCGCAAGGGGCCGTCGCCAACCATAAGGAGGTGCGCTTGGGGGTTAACCGCCAGATAATCGTGGAAAACGTGCAGCACGAATTCCTGGTTCTTTGCATCGTTTTCGTAGCGCCCCACGTGGCCAAGGCAGACTCTATCGCCTATTCCCAGCTCAGAGCGCATTTTTTCGCGCATTTCTTTGTTGAAAGCGAAATGGTGCACGTCAATGGCATTCGGAA
>SFOL01000138.1 GCA_004552385.1 Bacteroidales bacterium
AGTGCGATATACCTTTTGAGGAGCTGCCAAGTCTCGACCCTGTCTTTCGAGGCGACGATGTCGGAATAGACCTTCTCCTTCTCGGACTTATCGGCCGTTGCCTTGCGCTTATACTCGATGTTATTGCGTACGAGGATTACGATGGACACTATCACGATACCACCGGAGACGTATATTCCGCCGAAGTGCATGGCAATGACGAAGATAGCCGCAAGGATGAACGAAGCGCCGGCAGTGACCAGCCATCCGCCAATGACAGAAATCACACCCGTGATGCGGAACACTGCGCTTTCTCGGCCCCACGCCCTATCGGCGAGCGAACTGCCCATGGCCACCATAAAGGTGACGTAAGTGGTGGAGAGTGGCAGCTTAAGCGAAGTCCCGAGCGCGACAAGAAGTCCGGCGAGCACAAGGTTCACTGACGCTCGTACGAGGTCGAAAGCGGCGCCCTCCGGCATAATGGCCTCGTTGGTGTCGAAGCGCATGTTGAGCCACCGCCTCACGCGATCAGGCGTATGGTCATCAAACCACTCACCCACGTTTCGCGAAAAACGAACAATATGACGAGCGGCGCTCGACGAGCCGAACATCTCGTCGCCCCCCTCCTGGCTTGAGAGTCCGACAGAAGTTTTAACGACATTCTTGGCCTTCTCGGAATTGACAAGCGATACGACCATCACGATGCCCGATATTATGAGGAAATAGACAGGCGTATGACTGGGGTCGTTGAGCCTATCCATGGTCATGGAAGACGGATCGGCCATACCAGACGCCACCCCCTCGCGGAAATAGCCGAAAATCTCGAAACCGGAGACGGGGACGCCAATGAAGTTGACAAGGTCGTTGCCGGCGAAAGCCATGGCGAGCGAAGTGGTTCCGAAAAGCACAACTATGCGAAGGACGTTTACGCCAATGGCGTACAGGATTTGAGAGAGAACCGTGCTGACGGCGAAGCTGACAAGAACGATGGTACACGTGTTGTCATCCACAAAGGCCTTGAGCTGCGGCGTCATGAAGCTCATGTCTCTGACTCCCTTGATGAGCATGAAGTATATGATGGCAGTGATGCATGCACCGCCAAAGACGCCGATCTTCCACTTAAGATTCTTTTTAAAGTTAAACGTGAAGATGAGCCTCGTTATGTATTGCACCAACGCTCCAAAAAAGAATGCGACGGCCACAGATAGGAAGATGGCGATTATGACCGTCAGAGCCTTGTCTGTGTTAATATACTCAGAGATGGGGAGGTTCGCCCCGTCGGAAAGCACCTTGGCGGCGGCAAGAGTGAAAGAGGCACCAAGAAGCTCGAAGACACGGCTGACGGTGGTGGACGTCGGGAGGCCGAGCGAGTTGAAGATATCGAGCAGAATGATGTCGGCGACCATGACCGACATGAAGACATTCATAAGTTCGGCGAAAGTGAAGAGCTGCGGCTGAAAGATGCCGTGCCTCGTCAGATCCATCATTCCGTTACTGAAGCACGAGCCGATAAATATGCCGATAGCCGCAAAGATCAGCACGACCTTGTAAGAACCAGCCTTGGACCCGACTGCCGAATTGAGAAAGTTGACCGCATAGTTGCTAACGCCTACCGACAGGTCGAAAATTGCCAGGGTGGTTAATTTTAGTTTAGCACGCAGATATGTATTTTTTGAGTAATTTAGCGGGACGCACGGCCTTGTGTGTTAACGATATGCGCCCGAGGCCGCCAAAGGTTAAATAAAACGACAAAAACAACCATCAAAGAGCAATGGCAAACAAAGCGATTATCACTGTGGTCGGCAAAGACACAGTCGGCATCATAGCTAAAGTGTGCACTTATCTGGCCGAGAACAATATAAACATACTTGACATATCTCAGACCATCGTGCAGGACTTTTTCAACATGATGATGGTGGTTGACGTGGCATCTTCCGCAAAGCCCTTCGAGAGCCTTGTCAGCGAGCTTGGCGAACTTGGAGCCGGCATCGGCGTGCAGATTAAGTGCCAGCGCGAGGACATCTTCGACAAGATGCACAGGATTTAGGCAAGTGCGCAAGCGTCAAAGCCCCTGCGTCGAAAGCCGGCGAGACGGTTGCGCGCCAGCCCAAAAACAAAAACAGGAACGCAAAATCAAGAAGCACAAGTGATAAACATATCAGAGGTCATCGAGACGAACAAGATGATCGACCAGGAAAACCTGGATGTCCGCACAATAACGATGGGTATCAGCCTGCTGGACTGCGCACGGGCCACCACCGTTGACGCCCTCTGCCGCAACGTATATGACAAGATAATGAGCAAGGCCAAGAATCTTGTCAAGACCGGAGAGGACATCAGCCGCGAGTTTGGCATACCCATTGTGAACAAGCGCGTGAGCATAACCCCCGCCGCCATCGTGGGCAGCGGCATATGCCAAAGCCCAGACGACTACGTGAAGCTGTGCCAGACGCTTGACAAGGTGGCGCACGACATAGGCATCAATTTTCTTGGCGGCTTCTCGGCCATCGTGAGCAAGGGCATGACCCCTTCTGACGAGATGCTGATCCGCTCATTGCCGCAGGCTCTCGCGACGACCGAGCTTGTATGCTCGTCAGTCAACCTCGGCTCGACTCGCACCGGCATAAACATGGACGCGGTGAGGCTGATAGGCCAGACAGTGAAAGACATCGCCCTGGCCACGGCAGACCGCGACTCATTCGGCTGCGTAAAATTCGTAGCCCTTTGCAACGCCCCCGACGACAACCCATTCATGGCAGGCGCGTTCCACGGGGTGTCGGAGCCGGACGCCGTGATAAACGTCGGCGTGTCGGGTCCCGGAGTGGTGAAGCACGCCTTGACTCACATACACGGCCAGTCATTCGAAGTGCTGTGTGAGACAGTGAAGAAGACCGCCTTCAAGATAACGCGTGTGGGTCAGCTCGTCGCGCAAGAGGCTTCGCGCCGTCTTGGAGTCCCGTTCGGCATTATAGACCTGTCTCTCGCCCCCACCCCAGCCATCGGGGACTCGGTTGCCGACATCTTGAAAGAGATGGGTCTGCAACAGTGTGGCGCGCCAGGCACGACGGCCGCTTTGGCGCTGCTTAACGACCAGGTGAAGAAAGGCGGCGTCATGGCGTCGTCATACGTCGGCGGCCTGAGCGGAGCTTTCATACCCGTGAGCGAGGATCAGGGCATGATAGACTCAGTGCGCGCAGGAGCCTTGACAATAGAGAAGCTGGAGGCCATGACGTGCGTTTGCTCCGTCGGTCTTGACATGATCGCCATACCTGGCGACACGCCAGCGACGACTATATCCGGCATCATAGCGGACGAGGCCGCGATAGGCATGATAAACCAGAAGACGACCGCCGTCCGCATCCTGCCCGTGATAGGTAAGACTGTAGGCGAGGAGGTTCACTATGGCGGATTGCTTGGGTACGCGCCCATCATGCCCGTAAACAAATTCGACTGCTCAGAGTTCGTAAACAGGGCGGGTCGAATCCCCGCCCCAATCCACAGTTTCAAGAATTAGTGGTAGACGACCAAAAAGAGCGATGCCGCCGGACGCAAATGTTACCGTGTGTCTGGCGGCATCGCTCTTTAATTATCTACTCAGCAAAAAGTCCGGCGGTTGACTCAAGCCACAGATCCGCCATTCGACGATGGGCGGCGGCAGTGGGGTGCACCCCGTCCCAGACCCAATAGTCGGCTCGTGGCTGATTTTGCGCGAGATCACGGAAAAGCTCATCGAAACGGACAAGCACAGCGCCATAATCATTGGCCAACGCCGCCACGCGGCAATCGAGACTGTCTATAAGCGACTGGCGCTGACTGAAGTTTGGAGCTTCACCACGCCAACCTGAGCGCGCCACGAACGGAGTGCAGAGCACGAGACGCACATCGGGACACACGGATTGAAGAGTGTCGAGCGCATGGCGGAACTGCGCGTCCCAACCGCAAAAATCGAACGGAGCGACCACAGAATCGGCACCGACATAGTACTCGACATCATTTGTGCCGATGAGAATGGAGACCAAATCAGGCCGAAGGTCGACACAGTCGGCCGCCCAGCGTCCAAGCATCATAGAGAGCGTATGGCCACTTATGCCGCGATTGAAGAACTTGACGTCTCGCATGGGGAAACGGCTCTGGATGTCGGATGCGCAAAGCATCATATATCCGTGACCGTAAATGTGGTTCATGTCAGTGTGGTTACGCTCCGCAGAAGGACTGCCTGAGCAGTCATGTCCCCATGCACCATCAGTTATTGAGTCTCCGATAAAGAGCACGCGCCTTATCTTTTTGCAAGATGCGGCAGATTGAGAATCGGAAGGTTCGGACGATGAACACGAAGAGAATGAGATGGCAGCCACCAATGCCGACAACACAATTCTATTTACTATCATAAAACTTTATGTATTAAGAAGTTTACCATTCATCAGGATCTGCACGAGCCTCAACCTCTGACTCGATGTCATCAGGCAAAGACGGGAAGAAGTCATAGCCGGTGATGCGCTCGACCTCGTCATGGATGTACTGGGCAGCCTCGTCCCAAGAGATGCGCTCCCACTCGTCGATACCGCGCAGCTCGGCATGCGGATCCTCGGGGCTCCAGTTCTTGCGCTTCATGGGGTACTTCA
>SFOL01000139.1 GCA_004552385.1 Bacteroidales bacterium
CTCGTCAAGCCTATCCAGGAGCAGATTTTCAATGCCATATCCGCCATTGCGCAAGAGAAGAGCTACTCCGCCATTTGGGACAAGGCTTCCGCCTCCGGCCTTATGTTCTCCGATAAGGATCTCGACATCTCCGATGCCGTGCTCGGCAAGCTCGGCTATGGTAAATAATATCTACATTTCCTTTTCAATACCTTATTATGTCTAAAATTCACCTCTTGCTCGCGACTGTGGCGCTCTCGCTCTCGGCCCTCTCGGCGCAGGCGCAGCAGCTCAAGTTCGGACACTTCGACTCTGGAGCGTTCCTCCAGTCAATGCCCGAGGCTCTCAACATCCAGAAGACTCTCAACGACGAGCAGTCAAAAATGGAGAATCAGCTCGTCTCTCTCCAGGAGGATTTCAACAAGCAGGTGCAGAGCTACCAGCAGAAGGCGCAGTCCATGACCAAGGAGCAGGCACAAGCCAAAGAGAGTGAATTGCAGGAGATGCAGCAAAGGATCATCGCGTTCCGGACGAGCGCCATCCAAGACCTCCAAAAGAAGCAGCAGGAGCTTATCGCGCCACTCCTTCAGAAGGTCAAAGACGCAGTTCAGCAAGTGGGAGTCAACAACGGCTTCACCTACATCTTTGAGCGCGAGCAGGGCGCCGGCCTTGTCGTCTTCGCCGGCTCCAAGAGCGTTGATGTCACACCGCTCGTCAAGAAACAGCTCGGAGTCAACTAAGAGACCTTTTTTCAAAACACGGATTTTCAGAACCATAACTCATTAAACCTATGACTTCCATCAAGACGGTCGCCGCAATGGCCGCCATATCTCTCGCCTCGTTCTTCGCCTCTTCAAACGCCGAGGCGCAGGAGCTTAAGTTCGCGCACATCAATTCACAAAAGATAATGACCGAGCTGCCCGAGGCCATCCAGGCTCAGACCCAGCTCCAGGAGGAGGCTAAGAAGCTTCAGGACCAGATGGCTATTATGAACTCTGAGGCTCAGCAGAAGATGACGGAGTACATCAACAAGCGCGATTCGCTCCCCGATCTTATCAAGGCTACCAAGGAGAAGGAGCTTCAGGATATGCAAGAGCGCATACAGAGCTTCCAGCAACTCGCGCAGCAAAGCCTCTCGCAAAAGGAGCAGCAGCTCATCGCGCCTATCGTTGAGAAGATTAACAAGGCTATCGAGGCTGTCGGAAAGGAGAACGGTTTCATCTACATCTTCGACACCGCCTCGCAGGTTATACTCTACAATTCCGACCAGAGCACCGATGCCGAGGCTCTCGTCAAGGCGAAACTCGCCGCTCAGTAACTCCCCCCAGAGTCTGGCGGTAGACATAGCGACCCGACTGGCGCATCTGCGTGGTGCGCCCGTCGGTTTCGTGATTGAGCCAGCCCCCGTCACGCTGCGCCACTTGCTTGCGGCTTTAACACACTTCTAAGCACACTTTTTTATGAAAGAGACTGAACTCTACTGGCAGGTCTTCAATCAGGCCATAGCCGACTATCATAAGACCGACGATGTCGATGCGCCCATGGCCAATCCTTATGAGCCGACTGACATCCGCCACCTCATGTATCGCAAAAATTGGATAGACACCGTCCAGTGGCATCTTGAGGACATTATTCGCGACCCGCAAATCGACCCCGTAAAGGCTCTCGCTATCAAGAGGCGAATCGACAAGAGCAACCAGGATCGCACTGACATGGTCGAGTTCATTGACTCTTATTTCCTCGACAAGTATAAGGACGTCAAAGTCAATCCCGACGCTCGTATCAACACCGAGAGCCCCGCTTGGGCCATCGACAGGCTCTCGATCCTCGCTCTTAAAATCTACCACATGGGAATTGAGGCCGCTCGAAAAGACGCCGAACAAGCCCACGTCGAGGCTTGCGCCAAGAAGCTCGCGGTGCTTAACGAGCAGCATGCCGACCTTTCGACAGCAATACAGCAGCTGATCGAGGACATTGAGGCCGGGCGGAAGTACATGAAAGTCTACAAGCAGATGAAGATGTACAACGACCCTGCGCTCAACCCGGTGCTCTACGCGTCGAAAAAATAACACCCCGCCATTCAGTCGCAGGGGAGTCTTTCCCCCTCCCCTGCGACTTTTACCTTACTGAAAAATCTACAATTCAAGGATGAAATCTGTACTCATCATGCGTCTCACGGCAATGGGAGACGTCGCCATGACCGCACCCATTGTCGCCTCGGCCTGCCGTGCTAATCCAAACGTCCATTTCTCGGTACTATCAACCCCGCTATTTGAACCTTTCTTCGAGCCGCTGCCCAACTTCACGTTCATCGGTACTAACATCAGGAAAGAAAAGGGCGGTTTGCCCGGGTTGTGGAGGCTCTTCTGTGAGCTTCGTGCGCGTGGCGGGGCTGAGGATAAAATCCCCGCAAAGTTCGACTTAGTGCTCGATTTTCACGACGTCTTGCGTACTAAGGTGCTCAGGAATCTGTTTCGTATGGCCGGCGTGCGTGTGTTCTCGGTCGACAAGGGCAGGGCTTCCAAAAGGGAGCTCGTCTCCGGTCGCCAGAGGCGTCAGCTCAAACACATGACCGAAAGATATGCCGACGTCTTCCGCTCTGCGGGTATCGAAGTCCCCGCCGATCGTTATGTGCGCTCCGCACTCGACCTGCCACAGGCGGCAATGCCATGGGCGGCTCATAGGGCCGACGAGTATTGGATCGGCATATCGCCCTTCGCTCAGCACAGGAGCAAGATGTATCCCTCCGACCGTATGATAAGAGTCGTCGAGGGCCTGCTACGCAGACACAATGTCAGGGTGTTCTTTTTTGGCGGCGGTTCTGTAGAGGCTGAAGCCGCAAGACTGATGATTGAGGCGGCTACGCAAAATGACGTCATCGCAAAAGACCGTTGCCACAACGTCATAAATGTCATGCCTTTGAGAGACGAGATGGCTCTCATGTCACACCTCGACTGCATGGTGTCCATGGACTCGTCGAATATGCACATTTGCTCCCTTTTTGGTGTCAGGGTCGTCTCTCTTTGGGGCGGGACTCACCCCTTTGCCGGTTTCCTTGGCTATGGTCAGGACTATAATGACGCGGTGCAAGGCGCGACCATGCCTTTATGTCGGACGAGAGAAGCATGAGCGGTATCGCCACAGGGATGGC
>SFOL01000140.1 GCA_004552385.1 Bacteroidales bacterium
CAACCAGGTTGCCTGATCTTCTGCTTTACTTTGTCTCAGTTTGATTGTTTTATTACACAAAAAAATACCGCGGTCGTGTAATCCTCCTTTATGAGCGGCGACCGTATGATAACAGAGCTTTATGAGACTTTCTGAACTTAAGACAGGCGACAAGGCCGTCATCGTCAAGGTGTTAGGTCATGGAGGCTTCCGCAAGAGGATAGTCGAGATGGGTTTTATCCGCGGAAACGTTGTGGAGGTTTTGCTTTCCGCTCCCCTTCGCGACCCCATCAAATACAGGCTCTTGGGCTACGAGATATCTTTGCGCCGTGACGAGGCCGCATTGATTGACGTGATGACGCCAGAGGAGGCGCTGCAACTTTCGGCCGAAGAAAAACCGTTAGATCAGAGGCCTATCCATTCTTGCCAGGACGACTGCCAACGAATGGTCGATGATGACGACTTGCGTAAGGCCGCCATGCGCAAAAGGCGCACCATCAATGTCGCACTCGTCGGAAACCCCAACTGCGGAAAGACCTCTCTTTTCAACTTCGCCTCCGGAGCGCATGAGCGTGTCGGAAATTATTCCGGCGTCACGGTCGACGCCAAGGAGGGGCGCGCCTTTTTTGAGGGCTACGAGTTCAACCTTGTCGACCTGCCTGGTACATATTCACTCACGGCCTACAGCCCCGAGGAGATGTATGTCAGAAAACAGATTGTCGACAAGACTCCTGACGTTATCCTCAATGTCATTGACGCCAGCAATATAGAGCGCAACCTCTACCTCACGACGCAGCTCATCGACATGAACCAGAGAGTGGTCTGCGCGCTCAATATGTATGACGAGCTCGAAAGCCGGGGAGACAAGCTCGACCGCGAAAAGCTCGGTCAGCTACTCGGCGTGCCGATGATTCCCACAGTCTTTAAGACGGGCCAGGGGGTGAAGACCCTTTTCCACGTCATCATTAACATGTACGAGGGGCTCGACTTCATTGACGAGCATGGCAATATCAACCCCGACGTCGCCGACGACATCAAGAAGTGGCACGACAGCCTGTCTGACCAGTCTGAAGTCGGCGAGCACGACGAGGATTTCGCATCGGGTAAACAACCGCGAAACAACGTGGCGCGACACATACACGTCAACCACGGGCAGTACGTAGAGGCCGCAATAGGCACCGTCCAGGCCACGCTCAAGGCCGAGAAGAAGCTTCGCTCGAAATATTCCACGCGCTACCTTGCCATCAAGCTCCTCGAGAATGATAAAGAGGTTGAGAAGGTCATAAGCGATATGCCCGGACACGACAGGATTATTGAGGCCAGAGACAGGGCGGAACGCCAGATCCAAGACGACCTACAGACTGACAGTGAGACCGCCATCATGGATGCCAAATACGGCTTCATTCGAGGTGCGCTCGCCGAGGCAGGATACAAAATGGGCGATAAGCTCGGAGCCTACAAGATGACTCACGCCATTGATGCCATCGTAACACACCATGTGTGGGGTTTCCCTTTCTTTTTCGCCATGCTTTTCCTGATGTTCGAGGTCACGTTCGCGCTCGGCCAGTTCCCTATGGATTGGATTGAGGAGGGCGTCGGTATGCTTGGCGACTGGCTCGGAGGTGTCTTGCCCGCCGGACCTGTGAGGGATATGGTCATAGACGGTGCTCTCGCCGGTGTCGGGTCGGTCATAGTCTTCCTGCCGCAAATTCTAATTCTCTATTTCTTTATCTCGCTGATGGAGGATTCGGGTTATATGGCAAGGGCCGCATTCATTATGGATAAGTTCATGCACAAGATGGGTCTGCACGGCAAGTCGTTCATCCCGCTCATCATGGGCTTCGGTTGCAACGTCCCGGCCATCATGGCCACGCGTACCATAGAGAGCCGCCGCAGCCGGCTTGTGACGATGCTCATACTGCCATTCATGAGTTGCTCGGCCCGTCTCCCCATTTATATTATGATTGTTGGCACGTTTTTCGCCGCCCGATGGCAAGCTCCGGTTCTCGTCTCCATCTACGCCATAGGAATTCTTGCCGCAGTGCTTCTTAGCCGACTTTTCTGCCGTTTCTTCATGCGCGATGACGATACCCCGTTCGTGATGGAGCTGCCGCCATATCGTTTCCCTACCGCCAAGGCCATAGCGCGCCACACTTGGGAGCGCGGGCGGCAATATCTCAAGAAGATGGGCGGAATAATCCTTGTGGCCAGTGTGGTCGTCTGGGCGCTTGGCTACTTCCCGCGCCACGAGGAGCTCGGACGCCAGGAGCAGCAGGAGCAGAGCTTCATAGGGCGCATCGGTCAGGCTGTTGAGCCCATCTTCCGTCCGCAAGGCTTCTCGTGGAAGCAGGATGTCAGCATCATCGCCGGTGTCGGCGCCAAGGAGATTGTGGCTTCCACGCTCGGCGTGCTTTACGCCGACGATGACAGCTTTGCCGACGATGACTCTCTTGATGCCGCCAAGTCTGATGGCGATGGACATTCCAAATACGTCATCTTGAGGCAAAAGATGGAGGCTGACGGCATGTCGCCAATCGGGGCTTATGCCTATCTGCTTTTTATCTTACTTTACTTCCCTTGCCTTGCCACGGTGGCGGCCGTCAAGGCTGAGACCGGCTCTTGGAAGTGGGCCGTCTTCCTGGCCTTTGAGACGACGTTTGTCGCATGGGTGGTGTCGGCTCTCTTCTATCGTGTGGCCATGCTCTTCGCATAGAAAGCTATTGTTTGGTTAATGTATGCCCCGCCAAGCCACCCTGTGTGGTGCGGCGGGGTTTTTGCTGTTGATATGTCAGCCTTGGTCAAGGGTGGAGGCTAAAGCTCTCCTCGGGCTACGTTTCATTTTGAGCGGGATAAGACATATTCTGCGGCTTGTATCGCCTGCTTTAGCCTTGGAACCCCTATGCTCATATCCAGCGTTATCCCTCGGCCTCTATGTTTCTTTTCAATCTCCTGGTGTCTCAAGTGTTGTCAGGTTCGTACATTTTAATGTTGTGTGCGAGATTATGCGTATGACGTCTATTACCGTCAGCACTTTCATTCCGCTTGCTCTTCTCTTGCAACCAGACTTCTTGCGAGTTTTTTTGTCAGATGGGATATGCCTCCTTTCTTATGCGTAACCCG
>SFOL01000141.1 GCA_004552385.1 Bacteroidales bacterium
CGTGGCCGTAAGCGTCTCCGTCTCGCCCTCCGTCAGGGTCAGCTCCGTCTTGTCCAGAGTGACCTCCGTCACGTTTACTGCCTTGGCCTTCACCGTCACCTTGCAGGAGGCCGTCTTCCCACCGTCCTCGGTCGTCACAGTGACCACAGCCTCGCCGGCCTTAACGGCAGTAACCTTGCCGGCGCCGTCGACCGTGGCGACATCCGTCTTGTCCGAACTCCACGCCACCTTCCGGTTGTCCGCGTTGTCGGGCTTCACCGTGGCCGTTAGTGTCTCCGTCTCGCCCTCGGTCAATGTCAGCTCGGCCCTGTCCAGAGTGACCTCCGTCACGTTTACCGCCTTGGCCTTCACCGTCACAGCGCAGGTGCCGGACTTGCCCTCCGCCGTCGCGGTGACGGTCGCGGTGCCGGGTCTGAGGCCATGGACGGTGCCGGCCTTGTCAACAGTGGCGACGCTCCGGTCGGACGACGACCACGCCACGGCCCTGTCGGACGCGGCTTCGGGAGAGACACTGGCGGACAGCACCGCAGATTCGCCCTCTATGATCTCTATCCGGGACGGGGTGACGGCCACGGATGAGACTCCGGCCGTCTCCTCCTTCTTACCGCAGGAGGTGATGAGAAGGATGGCGGCGGCAGCCGTCAGCAGCGCGCGCCGTGTGTGTGTGTGTGTGTGTGTGTAAAAACGCTCATATCGATTGATGTTTTGGTTATAGTCTCGTGAGTCCTATGAGTTCAGCGATGCTTTGGTAAATAACTTGGCGACCAACAAAAATAATAAAAATTTCCAAATATCAAACGAATATGCCGGATATAATGGCCGCACGACCATGCGACCGGCCCCCTGCCCCCTCCCAACGACAGGAGCAGGGGACGGCGCCGAGCTCTCCGGGAACGATGACGCCTGACTGTCCCGCACCCGAAGGTGACGCGCGGCACAGTCAGGCGACTCTTCCGCGCCTTCCCGTTGCCCAAGGGCGCAGGGCAGAATGAAGTATGGATGAAGGAAACCCTTCGGCAACGAAAACCACACTTATCGTCGCCCAAGAGTGCAGTACGGCTCCCTTGGGCAACACTTTCGTACATCTTCGTCGCCCAAGGGTGCAGCACGGCTCCCTTGGGCAACACTTTCGTACATCTTCGTCGCCCAAGGGTGCAGCACGGCTCCCTTGGGCAACACTTTCGTACTTTATCGTCGCCCGAGGGTGCAGCACGGCTCCCTTGGGCAACACTTTCGTACATCTTCGTCGCCCGAGGGTACAGCACGGCTCTCTTGGGCAACACTTTCGTACATCTTCGTCGCCCGAGGGTGCAGCACGGCACGCTTGAGCGACACTTTCGTACATCTTCGTCGCCCGAGGGTGCAGCACGGCACGAGGGAGACTTCGGTCGGGTGCCCAAAGCCGGGCTCGAACCGGCACGTCTTTAAGGGACATTGGATTTTGAGTCCAACGCGTCTACCAATTCCGCCATTCGGGCATATTCAGGCAGTAGACTTTCCTTTGGAAACTTCGCACTTCCGCTGCACTTCCGCTTCAAAGGATTGCAAAGTTATTGATTTTCCTCCGATATTCCAAAACATTCCACAAAAAGCTTCAAAAGCTTCAATGAAAAAATCTTGCCCCCTGTATGTCCGGTAAAGCGCATTTATACCGGACAAACCGAGCTATAGACTCTTTTCTCCGGCAGTTTGCCGTTTCGGTGGACATTTCTGACTCAGCAGAAACGACATTTCGACCCGAACTGACATGAGGGCGCCTGCGTTCAGTTTTTTCGCCTGATATTTTTTCGGAAAACCAATCCGGCTTACGGGAAAAGTGAGTATCTTTGTGTGATTTAAGCTAACACTGAAATTAGTATGAATCTTGACGGAAGACGCGAAAGCACGAATGTGGATGACAGAAGAGGAATGGGACGTGGAGCCAAGGCCGGAGTGGGTCTGGGCGGAACCATCGTCATCGCGCTGATTGTGATGCTGCTCGGAGGGGATCCTTCGTCCGTGCTTGAGGGAGTGTCCTCGATTCAAGGCACCGAACAGACAGAGGGGCATGTGGGGTTCTCCGCCGAGGAACAGGAACTTGCATCGTTCACGAAGAAAGTCCTCGCCGGAACCGAGGATGTCTGGACAGCCATATTCGCGAAGTATGGCTATGAATATGACCCGCCGAAGATGGTGTTATATTCAGGATCAACCACTTCCGGATGTGGAGCCGCGAACTCATCGGTAGGGCCGTTCTACTGTTCCGCCGACCAGAGCGTCTATATCGACCTCAGCTTCTTCACCTCGATGAAGCGGCAGATCGGAGCGGACGGCGACCTGGCCTACGCCTACGTGATCGCCCATGAGGTCGGTCATCACGTCCAATATCTTTTGGGCACGCTCGGGCAGGCCCACCAGAAAATGAACCGTGTCAGCAAGACCGAGGCGAACGCGATCAGTGTCCGGCTTGAGCTCCAGGCCGACTACTAGGCCGGAGTCTGGGCGATGAACGATGACAAGAAGTATAAGTCCCTGGAAAAAGGAGACATAGAGAATGCGCTGAACTGCGCCTCGAAGATCGGGGACGACTACCTCCAGAAGAAGGCGCAAGGCTATGTGGTGACGGAATCCTTCACCCACGGGACGGCGAAGCAGCGCTACACCTGGCTGAAGCGCGGGCTGGAATATGGAGATTTGGAACACGGTGACACATTCAGTGTCGCGGCATCTAAATTGTAGTGATTTGGCACGGTGTCCGCGGCCGGTTGATCCGCGGAAATGACATAGAGCTTTTGACCCGGAAACGGGCTGGCGAAACATATCATATTTTACGAAATTATTAAGCTCAACAAAATGAAGCACTTTTCTTTACCAAAGGACGGTGGATTGATTGAGGAGAACCTGCCTAAGAGCATTCTCCATTCCTACGAGAAGATCACCACCGAGATTTCCGATGACGCGAACATCGGAAGCGACAAGGTGGCAGACATTATTGTCAAAGCCATCAAAGACCACGAAAGGGCGGCTCTTCCGCGTCCTTTCAAACTCGGTTTGACCACAGGAACCACACCTGTGTCCCTCTACAGCAACCTGACAGAGCAGTTCAAGGAAGGCAAGATCTCCTTCGCCAATGTCGAGGTGTTCTCCATTGATGAATATTACCCATACGGCAGCGACTCCGTCCAGAGCCGCAACCACAGGCTCCACGCCGAATTCCTTGACAATGTGGATGTCAAAAAGGAGAACGTGCATATTCCTGACGGAACAGTCTCAAAGGAAGAGGTATCCGACTATTGCGCCAAGTTTGACAAGATCGCCAGAGGTCTCGACCTGCTTGTGATCGGTGTCGGCGAAGGCGGCCAGATCGGTTTCAACGAGGCCGGCTCGTCAGAGAAGAGCCGCACACGCACCGTTCCGCTCTCATACCAGTCCAGAAAGAGACAGGCCCGCAATTTCAACGGCGACATTTCCGTCACCCCTAAGACCGCCATCACGATGGGCATCGGCACGATGATGAGCGCCCGCAGGATCATCCTTATGGCCTGGGGCGAGGACAAGGCGGCTGTGGTAAAGAAAGTCGTGGAGGGCGACATCGATCCGGCCTGCCCTGCAACCTGGCTTCAGGAACACGACAACATCACATTCTACACTGACGAGATGTCAGCCTCTATGCTGACCAGACTCGTCGCACCTTGGATGGTCGGTCCTTGCCAGTGGACACCGAACCTGATCCGCAAGGCCGTCGTTTGGCTCTGCCAGAAGGTTCATAAGCCAATCCTCAAGCTGAAGCAGCAGGACTATTTCGAGAACTCCCTCGGAGAGCTCATCGAACTCTACGGGCCGTTCGACAAGATCAACATAGACGTTTTCAATGACTTCCAGCACACCATCACCGGATGGCCGGGCGGAAAGCCTGACGCTGACGACACCACAAGGCCTGTCAAGTCAACTCCGTTCCCTAAGAAGGTCCTGATTTTCTCCCCTCACCCGGACGATGACGTGATCTCCATGGGAGGCACATTCATCCGTCTCGTGCATCAGGGACACGACGTGCACGTGGCCTACGAGACCTCCGGTGACCTTGCCGTGCATGACGATGTCGTGCTTCAGCATATGGACGCCGCCTACCAGCTTGGATTCGGAGACAAGTTCGACGAGGTAAAGAAAATCATCGACTCAAAGAAGCCTGGTGAGCCTGAGCCTAAGGAGCTTCTCGCCATCAAGGCGGCCATCCGCCGCAGCGAGGCCAGAGGAGCGGACAGAAGCTTCGGCCTCAACGACAAGACC
>SFOL01000039.1 GCA_004552385.1 Bacteroidales bacterium
ACTTTTGCTCATCGTTAATATGTTTTGGTAGTAAAAAACAAATAAACGAAAAGGCTGAATCTTCGTCATGAGGATTCAGCCTTTTTTATATCGCTTGGAAAAACTTTAGCGGACAGCAATAATACTTGAAAGTTTTCCTGCAAATGTCAGAGAGAGAGTTAACTCGATGCGCTGATCTAAGTGCTGCGTCTCATGGATGGGCACAGTGGTGTGTTTCAAAGCAACTACTGTGACAAAAAAGTGCGGCGTCAAGAGGTGATGCTCTTAATGCCGCACGGGAAGGAGGGGGCTTTTTATGTCAAGTTTAGCCTTGGAGACTTTTCTGGGAGATGTCATTTCTCCCCGAGAATCTATACTATGAGAAGCGGATCACCATCTGCCGCCAGAAGAGGAACCACTTGTCGCCGCCGTGGCGGAGCTGTATTGCGAGCCGCCAGAGACGGAAGGATTGACGGAAAGACCGTGGAAAGAGGACGAGGAAGAAATGGTAACGCCAGTGAAAAGGTAATAAGTAGACCCCGAGGTCATGTCGGGAGTTGAGACAAGGAATGTACAGGAACCGCTCATGCCCCCCTGCCCTCCTTGGCCACCTTGACCTCCGGGTCCGCCCTGTCCGCCAAAACCGCCAGCCTTGTTTGACGAATAAGAAGAGGAATAAGAAGAGTAGTCCCACGCGAGCATCGCATTGCCTGAGGCGTCCTTGACCGCGACATCAGCCGCGGCGCCAGACATGATGACATAGGGTTGCGACCCCGTGGTAGAATAAGGGTAAGAGACATTGCTGCCGCCAAGAGCGAAGACGTTGCCGCCCGTGATGTAGAGATGGAAGTTCTCCTCATCATTGGCATCGAGTCCGCACTCGGGGTCGGAAGCGCCATAGGCAACGATTGTCCCGCCACTTACGATCAAATCGCCGTTAGAGTCAATGGCGTCGTTGTTGGTGCTGTGAGAATAGACATAACCGCCCTTAAGATACATGGTGCCGGCCGAGTTGATGCCATCATCGGCTGCCTCGACCTCGACTATGCCGCCCGAGATGGTGAGCCGCCCTTTGCTCTCAATGCCCTCGTGGCTTGCCGAGCTGGCCGAGACCCGCCCGCCGCTAATTACGACATCTTGCTTAGCCTTGACCGCCTTGGCGCTGCCGTAGCTGTTGGAGGCTCCCTTGGCGTAGGCGAAGAGCGAGCCGTCTGACACCTCAATGTTGACATCGGCTTTGAGAGCCTTGCCCCCGACACCGGAGCACTCGGCGTAGACGAAGCCTCCGGAGATAAATATGGAGCTGTCGGACGACAAGCAGGCGGCGCACTTGTAATCGGCTTCGGAAGAGTCATACACAGGCGCGCCGGAAGCGTAGAGCGTCATGGAGCCGCCACTCACATAGACATTGCCAGCGGCCTTGACCGCCTTGGCGGCGTCGGCGGAGGTGGAGACGGAGAGCGCGCCCTCTTTCATAAGGAAATATCCGGCATCGACGTCTATGCCATCGGATCCCGCCCCGGTGATGTTGACCTTACCGCCATAGACAGCCACATAATCATTGGCATGGACGGCGTCTTTGACACTGCCGGAGATCGTGATTGCGGGGTCGCCCGAGACGGCGACATAGTCGTCGGAGCAAATGGCGTGCTTAAAATTTCCGACGACGGAGAGCGAGCCAGTCCCACACAGAATGAGCTGCCCCTCGGAGAAGAGACAGGCCTTGAGGTCTTCGGTGTCGGTGACGCGTGTGTAGGACGACGCGTCGGAGAGGGTGTTGACAGTACCGTCGGCAAGCTCAATGAAAAGCTTCTTCTTGCTCTGATTGTCGACCGGCGAGCCTGTGGCGCTATGAAGCGTGAGGCCGGAGAATGTCATCTTGTACTTGTAGTCGCTATAGACCTTGACGCTGCCATTGGAACTTTGGCCGGTGAGGATAAACTCCATCTCCTCGGCACTGCTCGTGATGACGACATCGGCATCGGAGACTATGATGGAGACGCCGTCGGCCTGGCCGGAGACTGTGGCGGAAGAGCCGTCGTAGGTGATGGTTATGGACTTGGAGAAGGTAGAGTTTGATATGTCATCCCCCGCTCCGTCGTCATCGTAACCTTTTTCAGAATCGGCATCCTCGTCAGAGGATGAGGGCTCGATGACGGCATCGGCATCGTCGGTGTTGCAGCCCTGCGCGCAAGCGCAAAGAGCGAACACGGAGAGCATCATCATATAATAACATTTCATGGCTGCAGAAAAAAATTACAGGATCAGAACTTGAACTTATATCCGATAGCGAGCGCGTTGTGCACGCCGTCGGCATCGGAATGGGCATAGACATTGCGGACGTAGCCGACAGAGAGCTCATTGCGCTTCGTGAGCCTTACGTCGGAGCCTACATAGACTCGCTGCTTGGTGAGAGCGAAGCCGTCGGCAAGGTCATTGAAAAGCTCATAGTAGACTTGGGGCGTGAATGGGGATCGCGTCTTGACGGCCAAGGCGAGACGCAGTCGCACAAGGTTGTCATTTTCAGCCTCCTTGACCTCGTTATCCTTGCGAATTCCGGCTGAGGAGTATTTGGCTATGGAGACTTCACTCTTGTGGGTGAGCTGGTAGCGCGCACGGAAATCGAGTTTGAAAACGGACGGCCTCGCCTTGAACTTGAGCTGAGCGTAGAAGCGGTTTCGGAGCCTCCAATAATCATCTACGACGTTACCCTTGGCGGTCGTGCGGCTGTCTTTATACTCATCTTGAAGATTATAACCTGCACCAGCCGAGAGGAACTTGACCGGCTCGAACTCGGCCGAAGCGCCTATGCTCCACCTGTCGAAGGCAGAGAGGCCGGAGCGAGTGCGCAGCCCCGCGTCGATACCGACGTTCCATTTCTTCGAGATCTTAAACTGCGCGTCAGCCTCGGCCCATACGCCAAAATCGGACTGGGCGGAAAGGTGGGGAGACAGTAGTAAAGCGAATAGCGCCGGCGGGAGTCGTGAAAAATGGCGAAACATAGCTCAAAATGATTTAGGAAATTTCGTAAGAGACTCAATCTCATTATCTTGCGGAGCTGTGGCATCGGCCACGTAGAAGACGCGCAGCATTGCCATGTCGCGAAGGAAATCGACATGGCCGACCTCGACCTGCGTGATGCTCAGCCCGGTGCGCTCTTGAAGATCTGCTATCAGCTCGTCGCGCTGCTCGGGGCGGATTTTGGACACATCGTCATACGCTATGAGCTTAGATCGGACATCCTTGAGCCTAATCTCCTGCTCTGTCGCCCAGATGGCGGTTATCAGGAGCAGATTGGCGACAATGGTCTGCCCGATGGTGATGTTTTGCGAAAGGCCGTTGATGACGGATAGCGAGATAATGACAAAGAGGTAAGACATCTCACGGACAGGCATCTGCTCGGTGCGGTATCGGACAATACCGAAAATGGCGAAGAGGCCGAGGGCGAAACCGACCCTAATCTTGAGCGCGCCAAGGAGGTTGACCATCAGGAAGATGGATATTGAGATTAAGATAAAGACAAAGAGATAGTCTCTGCGTCTGCCGCGCGGATAATAGAGGCATCGCGAAAGACCGAAGACGATGACGAGATTAAAGATAAAGCGCAAAACCATGTCGATCACGCCATCGGCCGCGGCGCAAGGGGCGGCCTCCATGAGGTCAGAAAAATCGGACATAATAAGTGTGTATAATATGAAGTGCTATAAATGAATGCAGTAAAAAGACTCAGGCCGCCCACTGTCGCCAGGAGGAGACGGGCGCGGGTATCAGCCCCTTGCGGAGCAGCTGACGCATTTTGGGTTTCATGACTCCGAGAGGCAAGGAGCTGTCGGACAGGAGGGCCCCGTAGCAATATTTGCTGAAGCCGTGCTTTCGCACCCCGTGGTCATGGAGCCAAGAGACGACGTGGCTGAAGTTGCGGCCGCCCCTCTTAACCTCGACAATGACGGTGTCGGCCAGATTGACCAGCTCGCCCGATCGGAGGTTTGTGAGCGAGAGGCAGAGATCGATGGTGAGCCTCTCGGTCATCTCATTGTTGACCAAAGTGACACGGCGGAAGACATTACCGACCGCGGGAGAGAGCGTCTCGGCGGCGTAAGGCGACGAGGCAGAGATGAAAGACAAGGCCTCGGGCGGCAGCGCTCCGGAGGACGGCAGGGCGACGGGTATGCGTTTTTTCTTAGTGCGCCCGTGGTTGTTCTTGCGCTTGACCTCGATGAAAGTGAGGTTGGAGCCGACGTAGGTGCGAACCCTCACTTTCACCCTTGACTTCCGGCCAGTGGTGTGCGCGCGCAGCATACGCCAGTCGGCCGTGTCGTAATACGTTGTGCGATATTCGATGAGCCTCTCGCCAAGAGTCTCTTGCACCTTGTAATAATACCTTGCGAAATCGAGAATACGCAAGAGCTGCGTCACGTTAATGACAAACTTGGTGTCGATCCTGTTCATCAGCTTGACCGCCCCCATCTTATCAAGCGAAATGGGTGCGAATCCGTTCAGGGCATCCGCCACAGATGTGAGACAATCAGTCATAATGGCCTGTCGTTTTATAACGTTTGACGTTACAAACATATTACAGGCCGCGGTGAATTGGAATTTATTTCAGCGAGTCGGGCGGAGGAATAGGTGAATGGGCGATTTTTCAGGCGATTTGGATGGAAAGAGTGACGACGTACCTGTCGGCGAGCCTCACGGCGGAGAGGTTGAAACGGCCGCGGCACAGGAGTTCGAGTCGTTTGCGCGTGTTCTGCACCCCAATGCCATGCCGCTCATCGTCGGTCGACGCAGCAGAGAGGCTGTTGACGCAGCAGAAGCTGACCTCGCGCCTGTCATCGGAAAGCGAGAGCCGGACGTCGACGAAAGATGGCTTGGAGTAAGAGACGCCATGTTTGAAGGCATTCTCGACAAGGTTGACGAAGAGGAGCGGCGGGAGCATCACATCGCCGACAGTCTCTGGGGCGTCGAGAGTGACAGAAACGGCGTCGGTGAACCTGAGCCTCATGAGCTCGACATAGTCTCGGAGGAAAGTGACCTCGCTGTCGAGCGAGACGAGAGGTTTTCCACCCTCATAGAGCATGTGTCGCATGAGTCGGGACATGCGCACGATGGCATCTTTGGCGCGCTCAGCGTCGACATCCACGAGGGCGTGTATGTTATTGAGCGTGTTCATCATAAAATGCGGGCTGACCTGGTAGCGCAGCTGCTCGAGCTCGGCATCGGTGCGAGCCTTGGCCAACAGGCGGAGACGGGCCTTGTCGCGGTCGGAGATGAGGTAGAGCTTTATGAGAGTGCCGGCGCACATCATCATGAGCGCAAGGATGAAGTCGAGCATCATGGGGCCGAGGCGGAGAGAGCCGATGACGCCCGGGGCGGGCGGTTGAGACTCGTTGATGCGCTGCGGCCGGGGCAAACCGGCATTCTTTCCGTCTTGACCGACAAAGTCGCCGTGGAACGCCGGCGCGGCGCCCATGGGATGCCCGCCGTCGGGATATGGAGGGTGGGTTGGCGAGGCTCCGGGGAAAGCGGCGAGGGAGTCGGCCAAGAATCCGTCACGCCCCGACGGCTTAGGAGGCGGGACGTCGCCCGGGCCTCCCGCCCCACCCTCTCGCACACCGCCAAGCGGGGCCCGTCCTTCGGGCGAGCGGAAGTTCTCGATGACAAAAGTCATAAGCAAAGCCGAAGCCATGGCAAGCAACGCATAGAGCGCAATGCGCCGCAGTCGGACAATGACCGGGGCCAGGACCAAATCGTTGAAGACGAAGAGGATAATGAACGGGATAAGCGAGAGATACTCACTGCCGAGCCCACTCCAATCAATGGCCGACGCTGACGGGTCGCGCCAATAGTCGAGCAGCCGGGCCGCAGGCAGCGAGATGAAGATGAAAGCCCAAACTACGGCGCAAATGACGACCTCGCGGATGTCATGATTCTTGCGATAGAGAGCTACATAACGATGAATGAGCCTGCCAACCATCTTATGAGGAAAGAAAGGAAAGAAAAGGGCACAAAAAAACAGGGTAGCCACGCGAGCCCGTTGGCTTCAGCTACCCTGCACCAATTCAAACACATCTTTGAAAACTGTATATGTAAACAGCCAGAAGAGACATACAGTCGCCCCTGACCGAACATAATTCTCACTATAGAACGCCCCAAATATAAGAATATTTTTGCAACAGCCCTATATCTCCCAATAAATGTGACAAAAAAAAGAAACTCCAAGCCCAAAACAAGTCGGGCTCGGAGTGATAGTAAAGGTCTCTCGACGCGATGGCGCCTCAACCGTGCGCCCGCGGGTCGGAGATTAGTTGCGTGAGTAGTTAGGAGCCTCCTGAGTTATGGCTACATCATGCGGGTGGCTCTCGTTCATGCCACAAGCTGTGATGCGCACAAACTTGGCCTCGTGGAGCGCCTCGATATCCTTGGCGCCACAATATCCCATGCCGGAGCGTATGCCGCCGAGGAGCTGATAGACGACCTCGTAGAGCGAACCCTTGTATGGGACACGCGCCGAGATGCCCTCGGGAACGAGTTTCTTCACGTCGCTCTCGGCATCCTGGAAGTAGCGATCCTTTGAGCCGTGCTGCATAGCCTCAAGCGAACCCATGCCTCGGTAGCTCTTGAACTTACGTCCGTTGAAGATAATGGTATCACCGGGGCTTTCCTCGACACCGGCGAAGAGACCGCCCGCCATGGTGCAGCTTGCGCCTGCGGCGAGAGCCTTGACGAAGTCTCCGGAGTAGCGGAGACCGCCATCGCCAATGATAGGCACATCGCCATGGCCAGACTCCTTGAGGGCCTTGTAGACCTCATATATGGCGGAGAGCTGAGGGTATCCGACGCCGGCGATGATACGCGTGGTGCAGATGGAGCCCGGGCCGATGCCGACCTTGACCGCGTCGGCACCCGCATCAGCGAGAGCTACGGCGGCCGCGCCGGTGCAAATGTTGCCGACGACGAGGTCTATGCCGTCATAGCGTTTGCGAGCCTCTTTGAGGACCTCGATGACGCCGCGCGAGTGGCCGTGCGCGGTATCGATTACGAGAGCGTCGACATTGGCTGCCACGAGGGCGTCGGCACGCTCGAAAGTGTTGCTTGTGACTCCGATGCCGCCGGCGACTCTGAGGCGTCCCTTGTCGTCTTTGCAGGCCTGTGGCTTATCCTTTGCCTTCTGAATGTCTTTGTATGTGACGAGGCCGACGAGCTTGCCGTCCTTATCGACGACGGGGAGCTTCTCAATCTTGTAATGCTGAAGGATTTCAGCGGCCTCCTTGAGGTTAGTCTTTTGGCTTGTCGTGATAAGGTTGTCCTTGGTCATGACGTAGCTGATGGGCTTGTCCATGTCCATCTCGAAGCGGAGGTCGCGGTTGGTTACGATGCCGACGAGCTTGCGGTCGTTGTCGACTACCGGGATGCCGCCGATCTTGTACTCCTTCATCATGGCGAGCGCGTCTCCGACGGTCTTGCGGTCGCCAATTGAGACGGGATCGTATATCATGCCGTTCTCGGCTCGCTTGACGGTCTCGACTTGCCGGGCCTGCTGCTCGACAGACATATTCTTGTGGATGACACCGATGCCGCCCTCACGGGCTATGGCGATAGCCATACGGCTCTCAGTGACGGTATCCATCGCGGCGGTCACGATAGGCGCGTTGAGCGCAATGTGGCGCGAGAACTTTGACGCGAGGCTGACCTCCCTTGGCAGCACCTCGGAGTAGGCCGGGATGAGCAGGACGTCGTCAAACGTGAGGCCGTCTGAGGCGATCTTATCTTCTACGAACGACATATTATGGGATTAAGAGTTTTGTTTGACAATGTACAAAGATAATACAAGACGGCGGTGAAAGCCGCCATTTTAATTTTTTTTGTTATTTGTCTGCTATGAGAGACTTGAAGCCGTCGGTCATCCTCTCCGCCATGCCGCCCTTGTCGTCATCATATATAATATAGGCCTCTACGCCTTCCATGCCTCTGACGAGCGAGAGTGCGGAGTCGGGGCCGAGCACCATGAGAGACGTGCAGAGCGCGTCGGTAGTCATGGTGTTTGGCCCGACAACCGTGACGCTCCTCATCTTGTGAGCCACGGGCATGCCCGTACGGGGGTCGATAGTGTGCTGGACGGTACGACCGTCGGCCACATGGTAGCACTGGCGGTAGCTGCCCGAGGTGGAGACGGCGCAGTCGGAGACCTCAATTATGCGCTGGTTCTGCCGTCGGGCGAGGCTCCCCTCGACAGGCCTGTCTATGCCTATGCGCCACTTGCGCCCCATGGGGCTGAGCCCCTTGCAATGGATCTCGCCACCGAGTTCGACCATGTAATCAGTTACCCCGTTCTGCTCGAAGACTGACGCGGCGAGATCTATGCCGAAGCCCTCGGCCAGAGCGTTGGCGTTGAGCTTCATACGCGGGTCGGCCTTGCGGATTACCCGACCCGAGACAGAGACCTTGTCGAGACCGATGAGCGGCATGATGGTGTCGAGACCGGAGAGGAGCGCGTCCCACTGCGCTACAGAGATGGTGTCATCCTCAAGATCGCGGGTGAAACGCCAATGTCGGCTAAGCGGCTCGACCGTGATGTCGAAGACTCCATTCGAGATCTGGTGGAAGTACTTGGCCTGGGATACGACATGGAGGAGAAGTGAGTCGGCCACGACGGAGTCGGCGTCATTGAGGCGCGAGATGAGCGAGGCCGGGTTATAGACGGAAAGCGACGCGTCGTAGTCCGCCAGCCTGCTGAGGACCGACTGGCGCAGGCTGGAGTCGGAACGATAGGTGAGCGAGTAGGTGGTGCCGAAGACGAAGCCGGACTCCTTCCGGTAGGCGTCTTGCGGAGCTGCGCACGCCACGAGAAGTGCGGACGCTATGGGGGCTATGAGCCTTTTAAGCATGGTTACGAATTCTTTTTTTTTGAGGCGGCTAAGGTATCAAAGGTTTCGCGGATAAGCAAGAATAAAGCCCCGCGGGGCGAATAGTCGCACCGCGGGGCGTATCGTGCCCTGAGCGATAGGGCTCTACAGGCTTACCTTCTCATCGTGGACAGAGGCTAAAGAGTCTCTTACGGGGCTCGGCGAGCCGCCAGACGGGTTCTGGTCAGACGTGGAGAGCGCGGGGTTGGCGTTGATCTCGACATAAGGGATAGGCCAAAGGAGGTTGGCATCGTTTCCGGCCATGACATAGACGTAGGCGCTCTGGAAGCCGCAGTTCCGCCTGTCGATGCCGACCCCGTAACGCATAAGGTCGAACCAGCTCATGCCCTCACCCCAGAGCTCGATGCGACGCTGACGCCAGATCTCGGTCTGGATATCAGCCCCGGAGAAGCTGTACTGAGGGTCGCGGTAGGTCTGAATGAAAGAGTTGAGGACAGAAAGGCCGTCGCCGCCGCTGAGGGCCAAACCTTCGGCCTTGATGAGGTACATTTCCTCGATACGCATGAGGGGGATGTCGTTGGCGTTGCAATCATTGGCTATAATGCCCTTGTCCGGCCCGAACTTGACATTGGTATAAGCATCGTAGTACTGAGAGATTGTCGCTTCAGCATACTCGACCCAGGCCTTCTGCATGGCATCAGTCAAGTTGGCGGAGACGCCATCCTCGTCAAGCCACCAGCCCTTGCGCACATCGGTGTCGCTGATGGACTCGAAAAGCTTCTTGGAGATCTTCATGCCGCTCGAATAGTTGGCGTAGCCGTAGTTGAGCGAGCCGATATGGCTGGGCCAGTTGACAATGCCGGACGTAGCGACGTCGTCAGTCTCTTCGACAATGATGCCCCACATCCAGTTAGGCTCATCGACAGAACTGAAAGTCGGCTTAGCGACGTCGCTGATGGACGCTGGGGCAACGCCGGCGGCGTTATCTATGGCCGCCTGGGCGTCGGAAGCCGCCGCCGCCCATTCACGAGCGACGAGGTTGACGCGTGCACGGATGCCGTAGGCCGTGGCGAGGTCTACATACCTCTTGTCTGGGCGCGAGGCGCCAGCCTCCTGAGCCTCGGAAAGTAGCCTGATGGCCTCGTCGATGTCGGAGTAGATACGATCATAGACCTCACGGACCGTGGCGCGCGGGGCGCCGTCTTGCGCAGCGGCATCAGCGTTCTCTTCAGTTATGAGCGGCACGCAGGGCGACGTCTCATGGCCGACGATGTTGAACTGGTAGAGCTGAGCGAGCTGGAAGTAGGAGAAGGCGCGCAGAGCGAGGCCTTGCGCCAGGTTGAACTTCAGGCTCTTATCTTCAGAGGCGGGGTCGATGCTTGCGACAATGGCGTTCGCACTGAAAATGTAGCGATAGAGATCGCTCCATATTATGCGACTGAGATAGGCGTCTTGCGAACGATCCCGAAAATCAATCTCAAAGCTGAACCAGTTGTAACCGTTGTCGGTATTGACCATGTCCTCGCCATTGGCATCCGTCATGAGCATAACGGACGGATAACCGAAGTCATTATGGCGCTCTTTAATATCTTCCTCATTAGGCATGCGCGCGCTCATGCTCATGTAAGCGCCAGAGACAGCTGAGAAACTCTTGCTGGCGTCATTGCCATAGACCTCAGACTTCTGGGTTGCCGTCAGGGTGCTACCCTCGGGCGCGAGCTCCATCTCCTCGCAAGAAGAGAGGGACAGAATGGAAGCCGCAGTCAAATATATATATCTTGCTTTCATTTTAATACTTATCAGATAATCAGCAAATTTCCACATTGCGAGACGCTGTTAGAACGTGATCTTGATGCCGCCCGAGATGGAACGGATGGCCGTGTAGCGCGCCGTGGTGGCATATGTGTAGTCCTGGCGCGGGTCGAGACCTTTGCGATAGCTCCAGAGGGCCACATTGTCGGCAGCGAAGTAGACGCGGACAGTCTCAAGGAACGCCTTGCGGGTGATGTCGGCCGGGATGGTGTATCCGAGGGTCACGTTATTGAGTGCAAGGTAGTTTGAGCTGCAGATCCATCGCGTCGAATTGCTGTTGGCGTAATTGTCTTCATTATCAAGCCTCGGCACGTCGGTTTGAGTGTTCTCAGGCGTCCAGGCGTTGCGGATGTCCTCGTGCCAGTTCTGACCTACTTTGCTGGAATTGCCGCCGTGCATAAGATCCTGGTAGCCATAGTCCCAAATCTTACCGCCAAGCTGATAGGAGAACGCCGCAGAGGCGTCGAAGCCGAAGAACTCGAGGCTGGTTCCGAAGCCGCCGTAGACCTTTGGCATGAGGTCCGCCGTGCAGACTTTATGCAACTGAGCGTCATTATAGTCCTCAGTCTTGACACGCTCGCCGTTCTCCTCAGTCCAGTAGAGCGCCTTACCAGTCTTCTCGTCGACACCAGCCCAGTCCACCATATAGTAGCGGTACATGCTCTTGCCCTCCTCATAGATTCGGCTGCCGTCAATCATCTTGCCGCCGAGGTCGGGGTGGAGCTTGTTGATCTCGTTGCGAATGAAAGTGCCGTTGACGTTAACATCCCAATTGAACTTGCTGAACTTAAGGACGTTGACGTTAAGGTCGACCTCGACGCCGCTGTTGGTCATGGAGCCGACATTCATCGGGTAAGTGCTGTAGCCGAGCGAGGTGGCCACTGGCTTATTGTAGAGCATGTCGTCGCTCTTGCGGCCGAAATACTCGGCGGAGCCTACAATCTTGTTGCCGAGGAAGGCGAAGTCGACGCCCGCGTTCCAGCTCTTAGACGTCTCCCAAGTGAGGTCGGGGTTGCCCTTCCACGTCAGAGTGGCGTCGGAGAAAGAGCCGTTGGCTCCGGTCATCTTGTACTGGTCCTCGTAGGCGTAGTAGTTGCCAATGTTGTCATTGCCCTGCTCACCGTAAGAAGCCTTAACCTTGAGCATGTCAATCCACTTGACGCCCTCGAGGAAGCTCTCCTTGCTGATGAGCCAAGCGGCAGAGGCGCTCCAGAAGTCGCCCCAACGGTTATCCTCGCTAAAGCGGCTGGATGAGTCGCGGCGGTAAGACACGTTGGCGAAATACTTCTCGGCGTAGCCGTAGTTGAAACGAGCGAAGTAGCCTGCCGTTGAATATTCATCCTGGCTGCCCGAGATGCTGAAGTTCTTGGTGGCGTTCGAGAGGAAGAAGCTCTCGGGGTTGTAGAGCTCAGTGCCGTAGCCGCTGAGCGAGGTCATGCGGAGATGGTAGCCATCGTAACCGACAGTGATGTCGAACGAGTTGACATCGTTGACGGTGAAGTTGTAGTTGCCGATATACTGCTGATCGAGAGCGTAATCGCGGTTGGCCTCCTGGCTCGCGCCGCCATGGTATGCAGCCGACTGGCCCATGTAGGCGTTGCTGAGCATGTCGCCACGCTCATTGTCGACATAGATGCCATACTTGGCTGTGAGGGTGAGACCCTTTATGGGAGTGATGTCCGCCGAGAGACCGCCGTTGAAGATGTCGTGCTGATAGACCTCCTTATTATAGGTGAGGTCTCCGAGCGGGTTGGCGATGGACATCCACTGCCTGTTGCCGTTAGACGACTTGCCGTCGCCGTAGTCGTAGACACGACGTCCGTTGTCATACATGAAGGACCCGTCAGCATTGCGGACGTAGAGCGGATAGACTGGCGCTATGAAGTTAGCGATGAAGAAGGCGTTGCCAGTGCTGTTGATACTCTGCTGCTCGCCCGGTTTGCGGCTCTTGCTGTGGCTGTAGGCGGCGTTGGCACCGACCTTGAGCCACTTCTTGGCCTGGTAGTCCACCTTAAGTCGAGTAGAGAGACGCTCGAAGGCTGAGTTGGGGATGACGCCGCCATCGTTGATGTAGCCGAGCGAGAAGAAGTAGTTGAAGTTGTCGGTTCCTCCGGCGATCGAGAGGTCGTATTGCTGACGGTTCTGACGCTTGAACGTCTCTTCCTCCCAGTCGTCCGGGGTATAATAGTATTTGCCGTCGGAATAACCGAGTTTGGCGTTGGGATTGAGCTTGCCATCGGCGCCGACGAGAGTCTCGCCATCAGGCACGGTGTAAATCTGATACCCCTTGCCGATGGCGCGGTCCATGATGGCGTCGTTGGCGTAGACGTGCGCGATGTCCTTGCCCAGATCCTCGTTGTACAGGAATGCGTTGTAATAGGCCGTATAGAGCCTCTCCATATACTCGCCAGGGGACTTGAGGACGTCATAGTTCTCTACCTGTCGGGTATTGACGCCCCATCGCGCCTCGAAGTTGATCTTGGCATCGCCCTTCTTGCCCTTCTTCGTGGTGATCATGATGATGCCGTTAGCGCCACGTGCACCGTAGAGCGCGGTGGAGGCGGCATCCTTGAGGACCGTCATGGACTCGATATCGTTGGTGTTGATAGACGAGAGGTCGCCGTCGAACGGCATGCCGTCCACAATGATGAGCGGGTCCATTTCGGCATTTATAGAGCCGGCACCGCGGACACGTATGGTGGCGCTGGTGCCAGGCTGACCGTTGACGCTCAAGGTCTGCACGCCGGCCATCGTTCCGGTGAGAGCCTGCGAGGCGTTAGAGACCTGCCTCTTCTCGAGCTTCTCGGCGCCGACCTGCGCTGCAGAGCCGGTGTAGGTGCCCTTAGTCGACGTGCCGTAGGCCACGACGATGACCTCGTCCATCTCCTTGTTCTCCTCCTGTAACGTTGCGTCGGTCTGGCCGGCAGCGAGGTCGATATCGCTGCTGAGGTAGCCTATGAAAGAGGCCGTGAGCTTCTGCGCTCCGTCGACGGTAATGGTATAGTGGCCGTCGAGGTCGGTCACGGTTCCGTGGGTGGTGCCGGGCACAACTATGGCTACGCCCGGGAGCGGTTGTCCTGCGGCATCCCTGATGGTGCCGCTGACCGTCCGCGTCTGTGCTGTGGCGAGAGCCGACCACAGAGCGAAAGCCGCTAACAGTAATAAGTGTTTCATTCTACTCATGGTTGATTACAGTTTCATGTTTTTTAGTTGCCGTTAAAAACGGAGGATGTTTTTTTTGTGGCATCGGGAAAAGGGTCGAATAAATGAGGCGAGGTAGTGAGCGCCTTATATATCCTTTTCCTTACATCGCAAAATTATGAATTGTGCATAACAATCAGCCGGGATTGTCCTTTTGACACGGCAAAAATGCAGTGATTATGCGGCTTTGTGGTACAGGCTCTTGGTTTTCCACTTGCCGCTTTTCCAGCGCAGCTGCATGAGCAGACCGCGCAGGCATTCGTCAGCGGCAAAAGCAATCCAGATGCCAGGAAGTCCGAGCCCCATCGGAACTGCCAGGATAAACGCACCGAGTGTGGCGACAAGCCACATCGAAAATACCGCGACCACCGATGGAAAGACGGTGTCGCCGGCTCCGCGCAGACCATTGATAACTACGATATTAAAAGTTCGTCCCAGCTCTACAAACAGATCGATAAAGAACAGAGATGCACCAATCTGTACGATCACCGGATCGGTGGTGAATACCATCATCAGATACTGGCGCACAAACAGTGCTCCGATGCTGATGGACATGGCAATCAGCAGGGAAACTTTGAGCGAATGCATACAGACGTGGTCGGCAGAGTCGGTGTCCCCGTTGCCGATGTGATAGCCGACCAGAATCTGTGCTGCCTGTGCAATCGAGTTGGAAAAGACATAAAAGAAGATGACG
>SFOL01000142.1 GCA_004552385.1 Bacteroidales bacterium
GATGTCTACATGGACCTCACTTTCGTGGAGGTGTTCCAGAAGGAAGGCCTTGACGCTCCGATCGAGTCCTTCGCCAACGCGTTCGCCCATGCCCCATACCCGCTCTGGCACGCCAACCAGCTCGGACGCTACAACATCCTGAACGGTGTGATGCCTCCTGAGTCCGGCCACTGGCGCAACAACCCTCACGCCGACGACATCGACTTCCAGATCGAAGCCGACTACGCCGGTCTGATGGCTCCGGGAATGGTCAACGCCTCGTCCTACTACTGCGACGAGATCGGCCACATGATGAACTACGGCGACGGCTGGTACGGCGGCGTGTATGTCGCCGCGATGATCTCTCTCGCATTCATCAGCGATGACATGAACTTCGTTGTCAATGAGGCCCTCAAGGCCATCCCTGCCCAGAGCAACTACTATAAGGCGATGGCTGATGTCATCAAATGGCACAAGCAGTACCCTAAGGACTGGCACATCACCTGGGCTTTGTTCAACAAGCACTATGGCTACGACATCGGCTGCCCGGACGGGGTTGACAACCAGTTCAACATCGACGCCGTCATCAACAGCGGCTACATCCTCATCGGTCTCCTCTACGGTGACAAGAACTTCTACCGCACCATCGACATCTCCACCCGCTGCGGCCAGGACTCTGACTGCAACCCTTCGTCGGCCGCCGGAATCCTCGGAGTAATGATGGGTTACAAGAATATTCCTGAATATTGGAGGAAGCCTTGCGAGGAGGTTGAGGACAGACCTTTCGTCTACACAGACATCTCCATCAACAAGGCCACTGAATATTCCCTCAGCCAAGCCCTTCAGGTGATCGAGCGTAATGGTGGCTCAATTGATGGTGACAATGTTACAATCAAGGTTCAGAAGCCGGAGGCCGTGCGCTACGAGAAGGCTTTCGAGGGCCACTATCCTCAAGGCAAGGTCAACGTCAAGAAGACCATCACGAATGTCGGCCAGATCAAGTTCAAGGGCAACGGCATCGTTGTGAAGAGCCACTACTACAAGGGAGCCGGCTACAACGACAACACCGGTTACGTCGGCGAGGTCGAGATATACCTCGACGGCAAGCTCTCCGCTGTGGCCAAGAACCCTATCAAGGGCAACGGAGCGGCTCCGGACCTCTACTGGAAGTACGATCTTCCTGAAGGCGAGCACACTCTGACCTTCAAGTTCCTCAACAAGCAGGACAACATGAACATCGTCATCGACAATTATCTGGTATATTCAAGCAAGCCGAAGGTTGTAAATCACGTTGACGAATAGGAACATGAAGATATTCAGATTTTTAGCGGCAGCATCTGTTGTTTTGGCCTCCTTGGTTGCCTTCTCGTCCGAATCTTCGGCCAGGACGACATCCAAGGATCTCTACAAACAGTTCCAGAATCCGGACAGCCGCTACCGTCCGTTCGTGCGCTGGTGGTGGAACGGCGACCGCGTTGAGGCAGATGAGCTTGTACGCGAGTTGCACATCCTCAAGGATGCGGGAGTCGGTGGAGTGGAGATCAATCCGATCTCGTTCCCGTATGGAGCTGACGCGATGGGCACCAAGCCGCTCAAATGGTTGAGTGACGAATGGATAGACATGCTGAAGGTCGTGTTCGACGAGGCCGGACGCCTTGGAATGACCTGCGACCTGATCATCGGATCCGGATGGCCGTTCGGAGCGGAGACCCTGCCTCGTGAGGAGCGTGCCTCCGTGATGCTCACCTACGCGCAGAAGGTGACGGGGGGCGAGAGGTTCGAGATGTCCAAGTTCAACATATTCAAGAATATAGATCCCGGGGTGACGAAGGTGAACACCGGCCGTACTCCGGAACTTGTGTCGGTCTGTCTCGCTCCGGACCCTATCAACGACCTCAGTGAGGCGATTGATCTGTCGGGCAACATCGAAGGCGATGTGATCACGGTGGATGTACCGGAAGGCAACTGGCAGTTCTACGCTATGGTGAAGTACGATTCCTTCGCCTGCGTGATCAACGGTGCTCCGGGCGCGGCCGGTTCGATTCTTAACCACATGGATTCCACCGCCGTGCGTAACTATCTGGACCACATGGCCGACACGATCGAGGCCAGGCTCGGGCCTCTGTCGAAGCATCTCAGGGCTTTCTTCGTGGACAGTATGGAGCTTGAGGGCTGCAACTGGACGAGCGACTTCCCTGAGGAGTTCAAGGCTCGCAGAGGTTACGACCTGATGCCTTGGCTTCCGTTCACGATGTTCAAGGTCGGCAGACTTGGCAATGTGGAGAGCTTCGACTATGGCTCAAAGAAAGGCGATAAGTTCCAGGACCAGGTGAACCGTGTGCGTTTCGACTTTGAACTCACGAAGGCCGAGTTGCTCAACGAGCGGTACATGAACACGTTCCTCTCCTGGTGCAGGGAGAAGGGTGTGAAATCCCGCTCCCAGGCCTATGGCAACGGCTTCTTCATCGAGGAGTCATCCCTTGGCCAGGACATTCCGGAAGGGGAGTCCTGGACGACCAACTGGCTCAAGCACAGAATCGGTGAGGAGATGGGCGACGAGGACTACCGCCGCGGACGCGCCTACACGATGATTGACAAATATGTCTCGTCGGCGGCCCACCTTACCGGCAAGCGTCTTGTCAGCGCCGAGGAGATGACCAACACCTACAAGGTGTTCACGACCAGTCTTGAGTTCCTGAAGGTTGGCTCCGACATGAGCGCGATCTCCGGCATAACCCATTCTGTTTGGCATGGTTTCAACTACTCCCCGCTTGAGGCCGAGTTCCCGGGCTGGGTTCAGTACGGAACCTTCCACAACGAGAGGAACACCTGGTGGCCTTACGTGAACAAGCTGAACGACTACCGCGCCAGGCTCTCCAGCCAGCTCCAGAACGCCGATATGTACACCGACATCGCCATCCTGCCGGCCAACTACGACATGTGGAGCACGATGGGCGTGCAGACCGAGCCGTTCCCTGTGGCCTTGAATATTCCTTACACATCGCTGATCTGGGAGGCCATCCACAAGAACGGCGG
>SFOL01000040.1 GCA_004552385.1 Bacteroidales bacterium
TTCAAGGATTTCAATCTCATCGTCGATCCATAAGATCCTCTTTCTTTTAGAAGTGTTAGCCCCCATATTCAAAAAACCTCTTTTGTTGACAAGAATAGGTGTCAGATCCCATAATACTCCTTCATAAAGGCCTCAAAAGCCTCATCGGGTCCGGAGAGTTGGAGCAGTTGGGCGTTTTGGACCGACATCATGTAAATGCGCGGGATGGGCTGAGACGTGAGATGCTTCCAGAACGTCTGCTCCCTGACGGCGTAGAAATAGACCTCGGCCTCCTTGCGGTTGGCGAACCGGCCAATTATAATGGCTTGCGAGGATAGCGGCATGGGCCGCATGGCGACATCATAGTCTTGTATGAGGAAATTGGAGAAGTTGTAGTCGGAGACGGCGAACTGCGCCTCTTTGAGCATTCCGTCATCGACAAAGCATACGACGACATGAGCGGAATCCGGCGCATAGGCGTAAGAGACCTTTTCGACCACAGAGCTGTCGGCATTAGCAGTCCTGCCGGCAAGAGGCGACTCGTAGGCCTCATGTCTGACCGGCATCCTGCCCTCATCGAGCAAAGCGAGCAGCTTGGCGGCCATCGAATCTTGAGGCGTGCCGGCATGATCGGCGCGGATGGACGCCAAGTCGGCACGGAAAGGCTCGGTCTCTCCACTCTTGGCATGCGACAAGGCTCGGACCAATAAGTAGTTGGGGCGCAGGGCCACCTCTGTCCGTCCGTCTGCGAGGGCGTCGGACGATTTCGCTATGGCGACGGTGAAGTCGCCGGCAAGATAGGCATTATAAGCCTGCTCATAGGCATCTTCGGCAGCCTGATGGCTCTGGGCGAGCTGACTTGCGAAAGAGGGGTCGGAGATGTTTTTTGCCATCAAGCTGTTAGGGAACTGGCGCAGTATTTGTGCGTCGGTCTTGGCCTGCCCCGGGGCGTCTCCGCATCTTGATTGCGCGAAGTGGAGAAGAGATAGAGCGTCATAGAGATTCTGAGATGTCGGGAAACGCCGCCAGTACTCCTCGAGCAGCTCGGCGCAACGGACGTAGTCTTTGACGTCGTCGTAAAGTATAGACGCGCCTTTAAGCATGGCATCGGCCGTTGCTTGCTGGTTCTTCGCTTTAGCGCCGGGCGTGAGGGGCACGTTGTCAAGGAGCATCTCGCGGGTCCAGCGCTCGTCTTGTCCGCGTTTTGCCATCTCTTCTTGCGCCTGTTCCAAGGCCTCCCGTTCCGCCGCGTCGTCATCTTGGGCGTCAAGTCCGTTCAAGGCGAGCGACTTATTGGACCGGCGCCAGTCGTCCTCATTCTTCCTGTTGCCCCACTTGGAGCGGAAGGTAGCCTTACCCGCCGTGACGATCTGAGTGTTGTAGAAGTACCACGAAGAACCTGACGCGGCGCCTTGCTGGATCTGATAGAAGTCCATCGGGCTCATGGCGTTCTGAGCGTCGGCCTCGCGCTGTTCCTTCATCTGGTCGAGCCTGTCGTTATGCTCCTTGACCATGGCGTCAATGAGATCATTCCGCTGACTCTCCGTCATGTTGGCGATCATAAGGAGCGAGTCGTTGTCCCTGATGGTTCGGAGTTCCGCGGCGAGCGGAGCGAGGAGAGCAGCCCTTTGAGCCGCCTCGTGTTTTCGCTCGTTGGCGTCGTCGAGGAAGAATGCGGCGCTGTCAAGCGAAGTGGAGGCCTCGATGTACATGGGCTCGGCCTGGTAGATGTCGGCGAGCGAGAGGAAAGAAAGCCCCTTCTGATTGTCGTTGGAGACTGATGCCGCCACCGACGAGTTGAATGCGCTTATGGCTGACTCCTGATCGCCCATGCCGAGCTGCAAATGGCCTATGGCATAATAGACTTGGTCGAGCTGATCCTTGTTCTTCGGGTCTTTGGCCATTTTGGCGAGAGCTTTCCGGGCCTTGGCGAGCTCCTGCGGCGTAGACGCCACGGTGGGCAGGTCGAGCTTCGCGGCGAAGGCCATGTCATAATCGCCCATAAGTCGGGACAACCTGAGGAAAATGGGCGCGGCCTTGTCTCGCTGACCAGTAGCCCTGTAGAGTTGTGCGAGAATGTAGCCGTAACGATTCCTGTTGTGAGAGTTTTTAACCTCGGCCTCGGCTCTCTCCATATACGGTATGGCCTCCGCATATTTCCCTTGCGATATGAAGACGTCGGCGTAGGCCGCCTGGTATTCAGGGTAGAGATTGGCTGGGGCGACCCCGTCCATATCGTAGCTTTTGAGCGCGGCCACGGCGTTGTTGTACTGCCCTATTTGCGAATAGGCGATGGCTTTCCATATTCGGGCCTCGTAAGCGGCGCGCTCCCCCTCGTGCATTCGGCTGATGTAATCGAACTGCTCGAGAGCCTCTTGCTCGGAGTGCATGACGACGTTTGCTTTGCCGATTAGCAGGTAGGCTTCGGCTACAAAAGGGTTGAACTCGTTCTTTGAGCGGAATCGCTTCTGCTCCTCGGTGAGCGAGCCCGAGTAGTCGGGCTTGACAGTAATGGAGTGAAGCTGTATGAGCTTGTGCGCCTTTTTGAGAGCCGTCTCCATGTCGGCCTGAGCCGAGCGTGCCGTACGCTCGTTGGAGAACTCATAGACGGGCAAGACGTGGCTATAGTCATTCTTGCTGTTGGTCCGGATTCGTTCTATGCCTTGTTCGAAGGCTTCCCGGCCGTTGTAAAAGACGTTATATCTCGACGTCAGCCTTTGGTATCCGCGGCTTAGCGCGGTGTTGTGTTTCGTGGAGCATGAGGCGCAAAGCGAGACGGCGACCACCGACGCGGCGCACCAGAGGGCGTTAAGACATGTTCGCTTGCGCAGAGAAGGATGCATTATGGGACTAAACTATTGATCTTGTTGTGGTGTTTTATCACATGACGCTGAAGTCGGGTTGCCAACGGGAGAACGCTCCGCGCAGTGTCGTAAGGTCTCCCCCGCAGAGCACAGACACTGTGCCGCCACCAGGTCTTACCGCATATTGCCGCATGCGGGCGGAGAAATCATCCTTGCCCTCAAAGACCTCGGATCTGAAGTCAGCAGGCAATCCGCAGACCATAATGCCGCCACGGAACACCATCCCCCCAACCTCCTCCGGCCCGTCGGGACACAAGTCGAGCGACTCCACCACCCCACCCTTGCCGAGTCGCGCCATGGGGAAGCGGCCGAAAGAGCCGTCAGTAAGCAAACAGAGATGGGATGATATTATCATAATTGGTAGTGTCGACGACGTCGTATGGCTTATAGGTGACCTTAATGTCGCGTAGGGAGACCTCCATGTCTTTCAAGTTTTTATTTTCGAAGAAGACGACCCTTGCTCTTATGGCGGCAACGGAATCCTTGATGTTGACGGAGAGCTTGGCCTCGCGCTGGACAATCCTCCGGCTCACGGCTATGACGAGCGAGTCGGTCGTCCGGGTCGAGTCGGCATAAGAGACGAAGACTCTGGCGAAGGCGTCGGGGTACTTGGCCACGGTGACGGACTTGCTGTCCGCAGACTTTTCTTTTTTGGCCTTGGCGGGGTCGCCGGGTTTACTGATCGAGTATTTGTATGAGACGTCAAAATGGCCGCCGTGGAGGGAGTCGAGAGCAAAGTCGCGCTCCACGCGCGTGTACCTTCGCTTCGAGGGGAGCAGGTAGTCGCCCAGGCTGTCGGACTTTTCAGCGAGCGGCAATGAGATGCTTAGCTTTGAGCCGATGAGGTCAGAAGTGAGCGAGTCGTTCAATTCATCGATTCGCCGCTCAAGGGAGTCGACCCTTTCGGCAATTATCCTCACCATGTCCTCTCGAGTCGTCATTATGGCCACGACCCTCTCGTAGACCGATGCGAATTTTTGAGGGTCTTTGGAATACCACGCCAAGGCGGAGTCGTACTCAGCCTTGGAGAGCCCATAATGAGCGAGGACCGTGTGGTAGGTCTGCTCTATAGTCTTGTCTTTAGCGCTTTTCGCGCTGGTCTCTTGTAAAATGGCGTCGGCGGTGTAGATGTCAGCCATTATCCGCGCCATGAGCCTCTCGCGGGGGGCGGGCGGCGCAAGGCGCGGATATGCCAGAAGAGCCGCGACGCCAAGCGCAATGACAACGGCGATGGCTATTGTTATCTTCTTTTTACTTTCCATCTGCGCGGAATATGGTGCCGACGGTCTTGAGGATGAGTACGAAGTCGAGGGTGAGGGACCAGTTGTCGATATACTCCATGTCCATCTTCACCCAGTCTTCAAAACTGATGTTGTTTCTGTTAGGCGCGACCTGCCAAATGCACGTGATGCCCGGCTTCATGGCCAGTCTCCTCATCTGCCAACGGTCATACTGCGCCACCTCCTTGGGCAGGGGCGGACGCGGCCCGACGATGCTCATGTCTCCGATGAAGACATTGAGGAACTGCGGGAACTCGTCGACGCCCGTCTTGCGGAGCAGCTTCCCGACGCGGGTGATGCGGGGGTCGTCAGTCATCTTGAACACTGGTCCAGACATCTCATTCTTGGCCATAAGGTCTTTCTGCAAAGCCTCAGCGTTGACCACCATGGTGCGGAATTTGAAGACGCCGAACTCGCGCCCTCGGAGGCCGCTCCTCTTCTGCCGGAAGAAGACGGGGCCAGGGCTGTCGAGCTTAATGAGCAGGGCTATGACGGCGAAGAAAGGGAAGCCGCACACGATGACGCAGAGCGAAAAGACGATGTCGACGAAACGCTTCACGAGCAGCTCCGGATAGTTGGACGGCAGGTCAGAGACCGTAATGACCGGCGTGGTGTCGAAATACCTCACGTAGGCATTGCTCGACATCCTGTTAAGGAAAGAGGAGCAGAGCCTGAAGGTGATGCCAAGGTCAGAACAGATGTCTTGGACATGCGTAATGTCATTAGAATCGAGCTGCTTGCGGGCATAGATGAGGTCGTCGACCTTTTGCGACAGTACGGACTCGATGTCGACAGAGCCGATGGGGTAGACAGGCAGAACGTTCTCAAACTTACGCACCATGTAGTCGTCGCCTATAATGCCCACGATGCGGTATCCCCACTCGAAGTGGCGGCGGATGAGGGCTATGAGCCGCTCGCCGCTACTATCGCAGACAAAAACGACATTGCGCATATTACGCCCCTTGCGGCGCATGGTGCGCAAAGCGTGGTAAAACAGCACCTTGGCGAAAAAAGAGAACGAGACGGAGAGCGTGCAGAAGAGCAACGTGACCGACCGTCCGTAGTTCGGCAGCCCCAGGATGGATATGGCCATCAGGAAGACTGAGACGCCCACAGCCCCCTCTATTATGTGCAGCACGAGGATGTAGCTGTAAGGGCGGCTGCGGTATACCTCATTGAGCTTGAGTATGGACTCGGCGAAAGACCATATTATGGCAATGAAAAGAAAAGACAAGAGCATCTCGCGGCTGAACAGCAGCGCGCAGACACTGCGGTAGCTCGAGCCGTAATGAACGTAAACGGCGACGAAATACGCGACGCAAGTGAGCAGCACGACTCCCACAGAAATGAGCGACTTGGCGAAACGCCCGCGCACACTTAACTTATTTAATGTTTCCACTCTACAGATGTATGAAGTGATAAATCAATTTGGGGCAGGATGACGACGGTCCTTGGCTTCCGACTCGCCAGACGCTCAACGCTCCTTGAGGGTCTCGCTGAATTGCTTAATCCTCTGCTCCTGGTCTTTTCGGCAGATGAGCATGGTGCCGCCATCTTCGGCTACGATGAAGCCTTCAAGGCCTTGCAGCACGATCTTGAGCCCGCTCGAAGTCCTCACGATGCAGTCGGAGCTCTCGACAAATCGGATGGTGCCGCCTGTTGAAGAGTTACCGTCGGCATCTTTCTCAAGCTGACTGTGCAGCGACCCCCAAGTGCCGAGGTCGGACCATCCGAAATCGGCTGGCAGGACGCAAACTCCGCTCTCGCGCCCGAGAAGAGACACATTGCGCCCGCCGAGGGGCTCCATGACGGCATAGTCGATTGAAATGCTCTTGCACTCGGGGAAGACGCGCCTTACGGTGTCGCGTTCGCGCGGCGTGTAGAAATCCTCCGCCATCTCGTCCATCTTTACGGCGATGTCCGGCTGGAACTTGCGGATGGCGGCCTCGGCGGTGGCAGCCTCCCACAGGAAGAGGCCGGAGTTCCAGTAATACCCGCCCTCGGCAAGGTAAGACAAGGCCACGCTGAGCTCGGGCTTCTCCTTGAACGCCTTGACTCGCAAGACATCGCGGTCCTCGACGTCACCGGACTGGATGTAGCCGTACCCGGTCTCGGGCCTTGTCGGCGTCATGCCGAGCGTGAGCACCTTGGAGGTGCCGGAGACGAACTCGACGCCGCGGCGGATGATCCTCCGGAACTCGTCAACATTCGCCACGAAGTGGTCGGACGGAGTGACGACGGCCACGGCGTCGGGGAACCGCTTGCGTATTTTCCAGATGACGTAGCTGATGCACGGGGCGGTATTCCTCATGCAAGGCTCAAGCAGAATGTTCTCCTCGGGTACATCGGGCAGCTGTGAACGCACCTTGTCAAAATACTTCTCGGAAGTGACGACCCAAGTGCGTTGCGGCGCGAACTCCGCCCCGAACCTGTCGGCCGTGAGCTGCAGCAGGGTTCGCCCGCAGCCGAGGACGTCGATAAACTGCTTGGGGTTCTCGGGGCGGCTCATGGGCCAGAAACGGCTGCCGACGCCGCCGGCCATTATGACTAAGTGCTTGTCGCTCATTAATAGAGGTATTGACTAAATGTAGTACTCCATAAGGTCGACGAGTCCGGCGTGGAGGGCGTATTTAGTGGCCTCGTAGACGTTGTTGACCTCAATCTTACGGAAGATGTTCTTCTTGTGGGTTATGATGGTGTGCACGCTCGATGTCCGCTCGGCGGCGATCTCCTTGACGCTCTTGCCTTTGGCTATGAGTTTGAGAATCTCGGTCTCGGTCGGGGTCAACTTGCCCTGGGCGGCCTTCTGCGTGCGCTCCTCGATGAGGAGGTTGGTGATCTGGTGGCAGAGGAAGCGCTCGGCCCGCGTGGCGCATCTCAGCGCGCTGCGTATCTCCTCCTCGGAGTTCTCTTTGAGGACGATGCTCATGTCGCCCTCGGACGCGAAGAGGCGTATGGCCTCTTGGGTGAGCTCGTCGGAGAACATGACCCATTGGCTCATAGGGAAACGCTGTCGCATATTGACCACGCCATCCACGCTTGGTATGTCGAACTTAGTGTAGTCAAGGACGACGACAGAATCCGGCCTCTTTGTCAGCTCCGCCCTCAACGTGGCCTCGTTCTTGACGTCTACGGCAACGGAGTCGGGAAACGCCCCCTCCACGTAGTGGCGCAAGCCGGCCCTCGTGACGTCCTGGTTGTCCGCCAAAAGAAAGTACAAACTTGACATTGGTGTTATGGAGCAGAGAACAAGTCGTCCGTCACGCGTCCGACCATTGGTTATTGTTACTTAGACGTTTGAGGAAGTGAAACCCCGTCGCAAGCGTCACGCACCGCCTCGTAGCCCTGGTCGAGGTAGGGGAAGGCGTAACCCGCGAAAGACTCCACGAAGCGATATGTCACCATCTCGTCTTTCTGCTCCTCAGTCACGAGGCCGCCCTCGCCCGGCCACATCCTGTTGCCGAGCCCCAATATGCAGCTGACGACGAGCAGAAGCTTCACCACGGCAAACACACCGCCAAAAACGCGGTTGGGGACGGACAAGGAGGCCGCCCTGGCTATGCGCGTGGCAATGGCCGAGACGACGTAGACAGCCACGACGATGACGAGAAGCGTGAGGCCGAAAGCGACCAGACGCGTAGGGTAACCCGCAAGATATGGCGAGATGAGTCCCTCAGTCATCGGGCTGAAACGAGCCGCCCCATAAACGCCCAGGGCGAGCGCGACGAGCCCCGCCAACTCGCCTATCAGGCCGCGACGCACGCCGCGGACAAAAGCGAAGACGCAAAGGCAGACGATGACAATATCAAACATAACGAGAGCGAATTTAGCACAATTATCTCGGCTTCGCAACCACACAAAAAAACCTGGTCGACACAATATAGTCAACCAGGCAAAAACCAACATCAAAATGTTGTGGCCTCACTCAGACTCGAACTGAAATTTAGAGTTTAGGAAACTCCCGTTCTATCCCTTGAACTATGAGGCCGGAACCGGCGAAGAGCCTTCAAGGAAGACCTTAACCGAGCGCAAAGTTACATAAAATATCCATAGTTCCTACTCCGGCGGCAAATATTTTGATTTGGCCATTTCAATGTCTAAATTCGCAAAGCGTAACTAAAAACAGAACTAAAATAGGACTAAAATGACGGCAAAGAACGGCTTCAAGCGCAATATCATCATTACTGGCGGCGCCGGCTTCATAGGCAACCACGTGGTTCGCCTCTTCGTCAACAAATACCCCGACTACCACATCATTAACCTTGACAAGCTGACCTACGCAGGCAACCTCGAGAACCTTAAAGACGTGGAGGAGAGGCCTAATTACACTTTTGCCAAACTTGACATATGCGACTTCGAAGCGGTTTTGCGCCTGATGGCGGAGCAAGACGTCGACGGCATCATACACCTTGCGGCCGAGAGCCACGTCGACCGCTCAATCAGCGACCCGTTCACGTTCGCCCGCACCAACGTCATGGGCACGCTCTCCCTGCTGCAAGCGGCCAAGACGTATTGGGAGGGCAAGCCCGAGGGCTATGAGGGGAAAAGGTTCTACCACATATCCACCGACGAGGTGTACGGAGCCTTAAAATTTGACGGTACGCTCTTCACCGAGACCACGCGCTACCAGCCCCACAGTCCCTACAGCGCGTCGAAAGCATCGTCCGACCACTTCGTCCGCGCGTTCCACGACACGTATGGAATGCCGACCATCGTAACCAACTGCTCTAACAACTACGGCCCTTATCAGTTTCCTGAAAAACTGATCCCACTGTTCATCAACAACATACGGCACAAGAGACCCCTGCCCGTGTATGGCAAAGGCGAAAACGTAAGGGACTGGCTTTACGTCGAGGATCACGCTCGCGCCATAGACGTCATATTCCACAATGGCAAAGTGGCGGAGACCTACAACATAGGCGGCTTCAACGAGTGGAAGAACATCGACCTAGTCAAAGTGCTGATCAGGACCGTGGACAAGCTCATCGGCAACCCCGAAGGCGCGAGCCTCGACCTCATAACATACGTGACCGACCGCAAGGGGCACGACCTCCGCTACGCGATAGACTCGACAAAGCTGAGCAACGAACTCGGTTGGCACCCGTCGCTGCAATTCGAAGAAGGCATAGAGAAAACCGTAAGGTGGTACCTGGACAACCAAGAGTGGATGGACCGGATCACCTCGGGAGCCTACGAGAAATATTACGAGGAGCAGTACGCCAACCGATAAACAACTACGGCCGACCCGGGCAAGAACACTAACTCATGGCTCACAACCACGCACACGGCAAAGCTCAGCAAGCGATCCGCATGGCAATGATAGCGGCGATGGCCGCCATGGCTGGATGCAGCCCCGAGCAAGGGCGGCCTCAGGCAAACGCGCCCGCTAAGCGGAATTTCTACGCCCGGGACGCGGCGTCGCAGATGCGCATAGTGACATACGACGCCATGGGCGACAGCATAGGCCAATGCTGGGCGACATACGTGGGCGGAGACATAATAGCCGCCCCGCTCTCCCTAATCCGCGGCGCCCACTCGGCCAAGGCCGCAACTCTGACCGAAGTGGACAAATACCCCGTCTACGGGTATACCGCATTCGACTTCCGCACCGACATGGTGCTGCTGAGAGTAGGCAAGAGAAGATCGGAGACATCGGCGCTGCGCCTTGACGGGGTGGAGCCGACCGACACGCTTTTCGGCATAGACGCCGACCTGTCGGGCAAGATATTTAAAAAAGCCGTAGACGCTGACGGATCGACACTGAGGAACATCAAGCCCGGCATGGCCGTGTTTGACAACAGCGGCGCGATACGCCAGGTGGCGGGCGCTGACGGCCGGCGGGTACAAAGCCATGACATAGACAGCCTGCGCCAAAGACAGAACGCCCGCCACGCCTCTGTCTACGACCTGCGACTGCAGACGGGGCGACAGTACATCCCCTACACGCAAGTGGACGGCTTTAAGGTGCGCACATCGATGGGCGACTTCTTCATAAGGCTGTATGACGACGTGCCGCAATACCGCGACAACTTCATCAAACTTGTCTCAGACCACTATTACGACAGCCTTCTCGTGCACAGGGTCCTGCCCTCATTCCTCATCCAGACGGGAGCGGCCGACAGCAAATACGCAAAGGCGGAAGACGTCGTGGGGTGGCAAGGACCCGGATACACGCTGCCAAACATTGACAAACAGAGGCACTACCACAAGCGCGGAGCCGTAGCGGCCTCGAAACTGCCGCGGGACAGGAACCCTGAGAACAAATGCGACGGCGGGCAATTCTACGTCGTGAGAGGCAGACGCTTCACCGACGACGAGCTTGACAAGATATCACGCGAGGAGCATATAACATTCTCGCCCGAGCAGCGGAAAACATACAAGGCAACCGGCGGCGCGCCACATCTGGACGGGGAGTTCGTAGTCTTTGGCGAAGTGACGGGCGGCATGGACGTGGTAGACAAAATATCGGAAGTGCCGCTTGGCGGGGAAAAGGGCGACCGACCTGTTAAAGACGTGCGCGTCTACTCCATTTCCATAATACGCAAATGAGTGCGGGAGCCGACACGGGCAAGGCGAGGAGACGGCGGCGCAAACCCAAAAGCGTCAGCGAGGTCATGGCATCCATCCACTCGCAAGGCACAGGCCCGGAGATGTCCGCGCGCCACTGGCTGTGGAGCCATGGCTACAGATATCGCAAAAACGACACTTCACTGCCCGGGAAACCAGACATAGTGGTGTCGGCGTCTCGCACCGCCATATTCATTAACGGCTGCTTCTGGCACCAGCACGAAGGCTGCAAATCATACTCCACCCCGCACACCAACACAGAATTCTGGCAATCGAAATTCAAGCGCAACAAAGAGCGTGACGCGAGAGTCCGCGAAGAGCTGCGCGCCCTGGGCTGGCGCACCATGGTAATCTGGGAGTGCCAGCTGAGGCCGGAAGAGGTAGAAAAGACCATGAGCGAGGCGGCAAGGCTGCTGGACATGGCCAAAGAAGAGTGGGCCAGGTCAAGCCCCAAGGCGCGGGCGAAGACATCGATAAGCAAACCATACGAGATAGAGGACGACGAGAGCCGTTACGCCTACGCGGCGGAGGACTACGACCCCTGACGCGCACGGCAAAAGAAGACAATGATGATAGACACGCACACACACATCTACGAAAACACGTTCGACGCCGACCGCGGCGAAATGATAGGCAGAGCCAAGGCCGCGGGCGTCGACCGACTGATAATCCCCGCGTGCACATTGGCGGACTCGGCGCGGGTGCGCGACACGCAGGCGGAATACCCCGACACGTGCTACGCCATGTACGGGCTTCACCCGACAGAGATGGGCGACTCCCCGATGGCGGAGGCTGAGGCCATCATGGACTTCGCAGAGAGCCAGAAGCTGCCGAGGGTGGGCGTGGGCGAGATTGGGATCGACCTCCATTGGGACAAAAGCCGGAAAGACAGCCAGACAGAAGTATTCGCCTGGCAAATGCGCTACGCCTACGACAAAGGCCTGCCTGTCTCGATACACTGTCGCGACGCCGTCTGGCTGCTCATGGAGGAGCTGGACAAGATGCGCGGCCACGTCCCCGCAGGGTCGCTCCACTGCTTCACAGGGAGCGTGGACGAAGCCAAAGTCATTTGCAGGAAGTGGCCGCAGCTCATGTTCGGGTTCGGAGGCTCATGCACGTATAAAAACTCGAAAGTGTCGGAAGTGGCCGCCGCCGTCCCCTTTGACAGGATACTGACCGAGACCGACGCCCCATACCTGACCCCAGTGCCACACAGAGGGGAGCGAAACGAGCCGGCTTACATACCGCTGGTTGTTGAGAGACTGGCCTTGGCTCTGGGCAAAAGCTCGGAAGAGGTGGCGGCGCAGACTACAGAGAACGCCAAGCGCCTGTTCTGGGGTGAGCAAGGTTGAGGGAATAACAAGCAAAGAGACAGCCCGCGTTGTGTTAAAAAAGGTCACCGAGAGCGAACACGACACGGCACAACAAGCAACGCACTATCAACCAACGAAAAAAGCTGCGCACTACCTTCTCAAAGACGATGAGCGCAATAAAACAAGTCCAAGGCGGGCGAACTAAAAACCGCCCAAAAGTCGCATTTTGCAAAGAGAAGTGGTCTTATGTTGTAAAAAATTAGTAATTTGGTGTCGAAAAGCGCACGGTTTAAAATTGTGCGCCAATCAAGCAAACCAACAAAAACAAAATTCAATAAAAAGTCAAATTAATCACAGATTATGAAAAAGCTTTTTGCCTATTTAGCAGTCGTCGGCATGATGAGTTTCGGCTCTGTCGCCATGGCACAGGATGAGAACGCGGCAGCTCCGGCAGCCGAGCAGACCGAGGCCGCAGTAGCACCTGCAGAGGAGGTGACCGAGGAGGCGAGCGCAGCCGTAGCGGTTGACGAGGAGAAGAGCCTTCACCAGGTACTTAAAGAGAAGTTCGTCGAGGGTGGCGTAGAGTGGATGCTCCCCGTGCTTGCCTGCATCGTCCTCGGTCTCGCTATCGCCATTGAGCGCATCATTTACCTCACCGCTGCTAACACGAACACAAAGAAGCTCCTTGCACAAGTAGAAAGCGCCTTCAACGAGGGCGGTGTTGAGAAGGCAAAAGAGGTTTGCCGCAACACCCGTGGCCCCGTGGCCTCTATCTTCTATCAGGGTCTCGACCGCTACAATGAGGGTCCGGACATGGTAGAGAAGGCAGTCGCATCTTACGGCTCAGTCCAGATGGGTCGTATGGAGTCAGGCCTTTCTTGGATCTCGCTCTTCATCGCAATCGCTCCGTCTCTCGGCTTCATGGGCACGGTCGTCGGTATGATCCAGGCATTCGACTCAATCCAGCAGCTCGGTGACATGAGCCCTGTAGCTCTTGCAGGCGGTATCAAGGTCGCCCTTTTGACCACCATCTTCGGTCTTATCGCAGCTATCTGCCTCCAGATCTTCTACAACTACATCGTAGCAAAGATTGACGGCGTCGTCAACAAGATGGAGGACGCCTCTATCTCTTTGATGGACATCATCCTCAAGTACCAGGCTAAGCACTAATCCGCTTCCATGCGCACAGTGTCAGACCTGGCGGAAAGCTCGTGTTGACGGACACGGCGCAAGAAGACTAAACGGATTAAAAGGTTACCGGCGAAGCTCTTTAGTGGATGGCCTGTGGGTCTTCTCGAAAAGCGCGGGAGTCAACAATGGTGGCTAACGGCACGGCAACCGAGAAACGCAAAAGCCTAAAAATCAAAGGAAGATGAAACAAATAGAAAAACTCACAAGTATCGTGATGTATGTCCTTTTGGCCATTGATGCGGTTCTTATCATTCTTGGCTTCCTTTTCAAGGATGAGAACCCGCTTGCGGATGGTTCATTTGTGGACATTGCAATCATCTGGACAATTGTCCTTATCTGCATCGGCGTAGCCAGCGCAGTAGTGTCAGAGGGCGCCAACGCAGCCTCTGACCCCAAATTGCTCGCCAAGGGTGGTGCAGCCTTAGTCTGCCTTGCCATCGTTCTTGGCATCTTCTGGGCAATAGGAGACGAGACCCCCCTCCAGCTCGTAGGCTATGAGGGCGACGAGAACCAGGGCGCATGGCTCAGGGTGTCAGACATGGGTCTGTTCTCGATATACCTCGCACTCGCTGCTGGCGTCTTGTCAATCATCGTTTCCGAGGTTTACCAACTGTTCAGGTAGAAAACTCGCAGTGGCCCGGGCGATGACAGAATAGTCAAAGAGGGCTGTGCGATAATACCTAAAGTATTAAACAAAAGTAAATTATGGGAAACAAGAAAGAAACGCCAGACGTTAATGCGAGCTCCACAGCGGACATCGCGTTCCTCCTTCTGGTCTTCTTCCTCGTCTCGACGACCATGACCTCCGACCTGGGTCTGAGCCGAATGCTTCCTCCCATTGCGCCGAAGGATCAGACGGACGCTCCTATCATCAAGGAGCGCAACGTCTTCATGGTGCAGCTGAACTACAACAACCAGCTGCTCGTACGCGGCGAGTGGATGGAGAGCGTCGACCAGCTCAAGGCTAAGGCTAAGGAGTTCATAGCCAACCCTTACGACGACCCATCCCTGCCCGAGAAGACCGAGACCGAAATCGAGGGAATAGGCATGGTGCGCGTCCCTAAGGGCGTCATCTCTCTTCAGAACGACCGTGGTAGCGAATATCAGGCATATCTGAAAGTTCAGAACGAGCTTCAGGCCGCCTATAACGAAATTCGCGACGAATTTGCTAAAAAGCAGTTCCACAAGAGTTTTGAGGATTGCTCCGACGAGGAGAAAGAGGCCATA
>SFOL01000041.1 GCA_004552385.1 Bacteroidales bacterium
TAAATTCACGGGTCGGACACGTGCGGACGAGCGTTTTTGCGGTGAAAAGAGCAGGGGTCGGGGGCATAATCACGCACGAGCGGTCACTCACGAGCGCCTATGGAGCTCAAGCGGGGAAACGGGAAAAGTGGGAATGGAGGGGGCGCATATATGAAGACTGTGACAAGCGGGAAGAAGAGGAAGCGCACAAGCAAAAAAAAGCGCACGGGCTTGGACACCCATGCGCTTGTGGCTAAAAAGAGCCTACCTCTCCGTGAGGGGAGAATCAGAAAGTCAGGAAGTTGACGCCCTCGAGTTTGAGCTCTGAATTAGCGTCAAGCTGCTTGTCGGCCTCCGTGTAGAAGAAAGTTGAGTTACGAATGGTTATGCCATGGATGGTGCGCAAAGACTCGTCGGTCGCCTTGTCGGAGAAGATGGCGCCCTCGGCCTTGACGGCTATGGCAGACTCGCGGCAGACAACGTTCTCTATGAGGATGTTGGAGAACTCGGGCGTAAAGGGCTTAAGCTCAAACGACGCGGGCTTGCCACCATCGACAGACTTGTACTTCTTGTCCACATAGGTGCAGCTGAAGATCACCGCCTCACCTTTAATGTCATTCATGGTGACGTCGGAGATCACCATGTCCTTTATCTTGCCTCCGCGGCCTACTGCACTCTTGAAGCGCAAGCCCGTGTCAGTCCCGGAGAACGAGCAACGGCGCACAACAAGCCTCTCGATGCCGCCGGAGAACTCGGAGCCGACCACGAAACCTCCGTGGGCGCGGAACACCTTGCAGTCCTGTATAAGCACGTCGGCGACCGGTCCCTCTTTTACGCCTTTCTCGCCGGCTCCGGCCTTCATGCAGATGCCGTCATCGCCGACATCGACAGTTGCGCGAGTTACTATGACTCGCCTGCAGCTGGAGAGGTCGATGCCGTCCCCGTTCTGCGCATTCCACGGGCAGCGGACGGTCACTCCGTCAATAATGAGGTTCTCGCACTGGCAAGGGTGCAGATGGAAGCGCGGCGAATTCTGTATGGTTACGTCTTTTACAATGATATTCTTGCAGCCGCGGAAATTGACGAGGTCATAGCGCAAAGACTCTTCGGCCTCGGGGCTGTCGGTCACATTCTTGACGTTGTTGAGTCCGTAGGGGAACCATAGCTTACCGTCCTCACTCTCGTAGCCGCCCATCTTTTTGAAGTCATTCCACTCGACGTCAGACACCTTGGAGCGTTTCACGACGCGCCAGTACTTTCCGTTGCCGTCAATGATGCCCCGACCCGTTATGCCTATATTCTCAGCTTTTGAGGCTCTGATCATCGACACGCAGTGCTTGCCCTGCTCATTGACAAACAGGCTCTTGTCTGGCGAGAAGACGATGATGGCGCCATCGCTCACGTGGAGGCGGATGTTGCTCTTGAGCACGATAGGCCCTGTGAGCCAGACGCCTCGTGGCACGACGACCGTGCCGCCTCCGAGTTTAGATAGCCGCTTCACGGCCTGCGCGAAAGCGTCAGTGCAAAGCGTCACGCCGTCGCCTTTCGCTCCGAGGGTGGAGATGTCGACCTCGTTAGATGGGAAAACGGGCGCCTGCACCTTTTCCATCTCGACGGAGATCCCAGAATAGGATTGCGAATAGTCAGCCTCCTGGGCCGTGGCGCGAGGTGCTGCGAGCAACGCCACGGCGCACGCCAGAGCGCGCACTGAAAGTCCTGTCATTCTCATGTTTTTTGTGGTATAAAAAAGTATTTGATGATAAAAGGGCGGGGCGGCTCTTCGCCGCCCCGCTTTGCTTTAGTTGTGGACGAGAGTGCCGACAGACATGTCTCCGGCGAGGACCTTGGCGAGGTTGCCCACAATGTCCATATTGAAGACGAAGATGGGCATGTTGTTCTCTTTGCACATGGCGGTGGCGGTAAGGTCCATCACCTTAAGTCCGCGGTTGTAGACCTCGTCATATGTTATCTGGTCGAAACGCGTCGCGGTCTTATCCTTCTCGGGATCGGCGGTGTAGATGCCGTCGACTCGGGTACCCTTGAGCATGACGTCGGCCTCGATCTCGATGGCGCGGAGGCTTGACCCCGTGTCTGTCGTGAAATACGGGTTGCCCGTGCCGCAGGCCATAATGACGACCTCGCCCTTTTCGAGCAGCTCCATGGCTCGCGGCTTGGAGTAGAGCTCTCCGATGGGCTCCATGCGGATGGCGGTCAGGACTCGGGCCGGGACCCCCTGGCTTGCTATGGCTTGTGAAAGCGCAAGCGAGTTGATGGTGGTGGCGAGCATGCCCATCTGGTCGCCCTTGTAGCGGTCGAAGCCCTTTGCGGCACCTTGAAGACCTCGGAAAATGTTGCCGCCGCCTATCACGATGCCTATCTTGACGCCCTCACGAGCGGCATCGGCTATCTGCTTGGCGTAGTCGGCGAGGCGTTCGACATCGATGCCATAACCCTGGCGTCCCATAAGAGACTCGCCGCTGAGCTTCAGAAGGATACGATTATATTTCATTTGTTATGTCTTTGTTTTTTTATTGCTTCGAGACTTTATTGAGACACGCTTAGCCGCCCCACAATGCGCACGTCAGACTCGTCGTCAGTGTCGGCAAGCATTTCTGCCACCGTCTTGCCCAACACGGGGTGCACAAACCCCGGGGCTACCTCGGCGAGGGGTACAAGAGTGAACCGGCGCAAGTGGAGCCGCGGATGTGGTATTTGCAGAACTTCGGTATTGACCACCTGCGAATCGCAGAAGAGAATGTCAATGTCGATAGGGCGGCTCTCATACTCACCCTCCACCCTCTTGGGCTTCCTGCCAAGCTCTATCTCAAGGTGTTTTATGAAGGAGAGCAGCGCGAAAGGCCCGACATCGGAAGACAGTCTCACCACCGCGTTATGGAAAGGCTCGGGAGCCGAAAACCCCCAGGGGGGACTCTCGACAACCGAAGAGACTGCGAGGATGCGCCCGGCCTCGGCTATTCGGCTTATGGCGAGTGACATGGAAGTGTCGACGTCGCCCATGTTTCCGCCAAGCAGCAGGTAGTAGTTCATGATGTCGGCCTACTCGTCGGCGAGCTTGCCCGTGAGCCTGGCGAAGTTGATTATAACGTCGGCCACCTGCTCTATCGAGATGTCGGTGGAGTCAACGCAGAGGTGATAGCTCGAGGCCATGCCCCACGTCTTCTCCGTGTAGAAATTATAATAGTCTGCCCTGGCCTCCTCCATGTCGGCTATTTTCTTGGCGGCCTCGTCTTCCGTGACGTCATAATAGTGCGAAGCTCGCTTGACTCGGCTGCTCATCTCGGCCGAGATGAACACGTCGACGCGGTTTGGGAAGTCGCGTAGTATGTAGTCCGAGCAGCGGCCCACGAAAACCGCGCCCTTGGCCTGGCGCGCAGCTTGGCGTATGGCGTCGCTCTGAAACTTGAAAAGGCTTTGTGGAGAAAGGCAGTTTTCGGCTGGCAGGAGATGATCTGACATAAAGAAGCTCGTGAAACGCCCCCAGAGCGAGTTGCGCTCATCTGACTTCTCGAAGAACTCGCCCTTAATGCCGCTCTCCTTGGCGGCAATCTGAAGAATCTCAGAGTCGTAGAACTCAAGGCCGAGACGCTGGGCTATTAACTTACCTACAAGGCGGCCTCCTGAGCCGACCTGGCGACCAATTGTAAAAATCATGGCGAGGGATTTTTTACGAAGCGCGACAAACCCGACACGGGGGGGCGGCCTGCGGAGCCTCCGCCCTGGCGGGTCAGCCTTCACGCCTAAGCAAATATAGACATTTTTTTTCGTTTCCCGCGAACAGGCGCGCATGCCACGACCAGAGCCTCAGACCATCTGGCGAAGCCGCCCGACCTGCCTGAAACTGAGCGCGGCAGCCACGAGGGTCGCGAACAGGTCGGATAACGGCATGGCGTACCATACACCGTCGACGCCAAAGAAGCGAGGGAGGACGACAATGAGCGGGGCGAGGCACAAGAGCTGACGCGAGACGCTCATGACGATGGCCTGCGGAGCCTTGCGAAGAGCCATCATAAAGCCCGAAGTCACAATCTGGAAGCCGACAATGGCGAACGCCGCAAGAGCTATGCGCAGCGCGTGGGCGGTGACGATGATCAGCTCGGAGTCCGACGTGAAGAGTCGCGCCACGGCCGTAGGGCACAACTCGGCGAGAAGGAAGCCGAGCGACATTACGGACATGCCGCCCACAATGGCATATTTGTAGACTCTTAGAGTGCGGCCTATAAGCCCCGCGCCGTAATTGAACCCGGCGATGGGCTGCATGCCCTGACATATCCCCTGCGCCACCATGACGAAGATGAAGGAGACGCGGTTGACGATGCCGAACGCACCAATGTACGTGTCGCCGCCATAATCCAGCAGACTGTTATTGACAAGCAGGACAACAAGGCAGGCGCAGCTGTTGGTGCAGAAAGGCGAGAGCCCCACCCCTATGATAGCCTTTATTATGCGCGGCCTCCACCCGAATATGCCGCGCTTGAAGCGGATGAACGCATCGCGGGAGCAGAGGTGGCGCAAGACGACGCAGAGGGCGACAAACTGCGCAAGCAAGGTGGCGAAAGCCGCGCCGCGGATGCCCCACTCGAAGAGGACTATGAAAACATAGTCGAACAGGACATTGACCAAGACGGCGGTAAGCGTGGCAGCCATGGCCCGACCGGGGTAGCCCGAGGAGCGCACAACGTCGTTGAGCCCGAGATAAAGGTGCGTAAGGACGTTGCCGCAAAGGAGGACGACCATATATTCGCGGGCGTAAGGCAGCGAACTGTCCGACGCGCCGAAAAATCGCAATATGGGATCGAGCCAGATGAGCGAGGCGATGGCGAAAAGCGTGCCTATGACCACATTGAGCAAGACGACATTGCCCAAGGTGTACTCGGCCGTCTCGACGTCGCGCTGACCTATCTTGACCGCTATGAGCGAGCCCGCCCCCACCCCTACCATCGCGCCGAAGGCCCCGGACAGGTTCATTAGCGGGAACGTGACGGTAAGGCCCGCCAAGCCGAGCGTCCCGAGCTGTCGGCCTATGAAAACGGAGTCGACAATATTATAGAGCGAGACGGCCGTCATGGCGATGACGGCGGGCAGGGCAAAGTCGGCCAGGAGCTTGCCGAGGGGCGCCTTGCCAAGTCTCTCTTGTTTTTCGCCTAACATGATAAAATGACACCCAAATTGGTCAATGCGCATTCCTCCTCTCCTCGCGGAACTCGGAGACAACCATGAGGGCCTCGTCGCGCACCTCGGCGGGCGGCTCCACCTGGCGCAAGGCGAGGCTTCGCAGCCACCCTGCCACCTCGTGGGTCTGAAGGGTCAGCAACACTTCGCGGAACTCGTCAATCTCCGCGTCGGCGTAGTCGTCGGGTCCTTTGCCCCTGAAGCGGTCGAGCTCCTCGTCGTCGTAATAGATGATCTTGTCTGACAGGGCGAGGAGTGTCTCCGCCTCGCACACCTCGTGAGCCCCGCAACACGCGACGGGCGGGACGTGGGCACGTCCGTTTTCGCCTCCGCCGTCCGCGGCCTCATCCGCGCCTGCTGTCGAGGCCTTGCGAGCCATGACGAGGTAGACTATGAGAGCGACCGTCACTAAACCGATGATAATGAGAATATAATCCATTGTTCTGATCTTACGTGGGAAGACGTAAAGCCTAAAGTTTGGAAGTCGTGACGCTTGATGACTGCCGGCCTCCGCGCGACGAAGGCTTGTCGAGAATGATGGAGCCGACGACGCAAAGCCCTATGAGTGCCGGGTAATAGAGCGACGGCAATATGTCAAGCGGCGAGCAGCCTGCCAATTTAGCGGCGAGCAGCATCTGGACGCCATAGGGAAGCACGCCCTGTACGCAACACGAGACCGTGTCGAGCACACTGGCCGTCCGGCGCGGGTCGATGCCGAAACGCGACGAGATGTCGTTGGCTATCCTTCCGACGGTTATTATCGCCACAGTGTTATTGGCCGTACAGACATTCGCAATGGCGACGAGCGCGGCAATGGAGGCCTGCGCTCCTCTGGGGCCTCGGATGCCGTTTTGCAACAGGTTGATTATCAACCTCAGGCCACCATTGGCTCGTATAAGCTCGAGCATTCCTCCCGCAAGCATGGCCACCACTATCAAGTCTCCCATAGACGTGACTCCGCTGCCCATCCCGCCCAGAAAAGCCCAGAAGTCGACCTTGCCGCCCCACAGTCCCACGATGGCCGTGACGACGATGCCCACAAGGAGCACAACCATGACATTGACGCCCCAGATGGCCAAACCGACCACGACGGCGTAGGGCAAGACGTAGGCGAAACGCACAGGCTCGGTTGGCACCTCGACCTGGCACCCCGCCCCGATTACGAGGCAGTAAACGAGCATGACGGCCACGGCGGGCCATATTATGCGCGCGTTCATCTTGAACTTGTCGGACATCTTCACACCCTGGGTCTGGGTGGCGGCTATCGTGGTGTCAGAAATGAAAGAGAGATTATCGCCGAAATATGCGCCACCGACCACCAAGGCGGCGAGGCCGGCAGCCTCCTGCCCCAGCTGAGCTGCCATACCCGCGGCTATCGGCACAAGAGCCACTACGGTGCCGACCGAGGTCCCGATGGCGAGCGAGACGAATGCGGAGGCGAGGAACAAGGCCACGTAGACCATCGACGACGGCAAGATGCGCAACGTAAGCCCTACCGTGGCGTCGACCGCGCCTATCTCCTTGGCCGTAAATGCAAAGGCCCCGGCCAAGACGTAGACCCAGACCATAAGCAAAATGTTGCGATGACCCGCCCCGGCCGAGAAACGCTCAATGCGCTTGCTGAGGCTGCCCCTGCTCACCGCCACGGCAAGGCAAGCCGAGGCGAGGAACGCCACCGTCATGGGTATCTTATAGAAGTCTCCGAGCAAGGCGGAGCCGCCAAGATAGGCAAGCAAGAAAAAAATAAGGGGTATGAGAGCCACAAGTCCGCGCCGGCTCGTCACCCCGTCTGGCGAAGAATTGCTGAGAGCCATAAAGGGACTATAATTGGTGGCAAAGGTACTAATAAAATAAGATAAAACTCTATCTTTGCGAAACGCCGCCGCCCACCCCGCGCAGCAATCCAAGCGAGGCTGGCGAGCGGCGAAAAACATAGGCAATGAACAAAATGAAAGTGCCAACAGTCGCGGCTATCGCCGCCATCGCGCTGACCGCATGCGGCAAAGCTGACGGGGGGCTGAGTGGCGAGGCCATAACACTTGACTCCCTCCTGACCGTGGCGGAAGCCTACGTCGGGGACACGATAACCCTGCGCGGCATAGCCGTTCAAAAAGAGGGCGCGCCGCTCTACGTCACCGACAGCGCCAAGACGAACAAGCTGCGCATCGAACGCACGGAAGGTTGCTCCACCGACGAGGTGGTGGAGGGAGACGCCATGTGCGTCAGAGGCATCCTGCGCGAGGAGCGGACAACCAAGAACGAAATATTGGCCAAGGAGGCCGAGGCCGACTCGCTGAGGCTTATTGGCGTAATAGCTCCCGAGACCTTCGGTAAGATAAAAAACCTGATTGCCGCAAAAAAGGCCTACCTCGAGTTCACGGGCCGAGACTACTACTCGGAGTATTACATGGTCGGTACCGAAATTGAGACAGAGTAGCGCACACCCGAAAATCAAGCACGCTTAAAATCCTCAAATGGACAACGAGAAAGTACTTACGGCGGTGGCCGTCATAGCGGTAGTGGCTGTCGTGGGACGCATCATAATCAACCGCCAGCAGTCAGGCAAAATCAACTGGTTGAAACTTGGCGGCATCCTGGCGCTTGGCGCCATCTTCTCCGTCGTCATGCTGACGATTGACTCTTACAGGCTCGCCACATGGGCATCCGGACCCGTCGACACTGCTGAAGACATGCGCAGCGGCCACGTCATAGGTCGCGAGGCGGGCAAAGCCGTCAGCGTGGCGGAGAGCGTGAACGAAGGCCTGCCCATCTATTTTGCCCTTGAGGCCGACAGCGCCCGCGAGACAGGATATTGGCAACTGAAAGAGGGGACGGCATCAGACGCCACCACGCGCGAAGTCCTCGTAAGCCGCGCCGACTCGACAAAGACAGCCATAAAGCGGACCACGAGCAAATTCAGCATCACGCGCCACCCTGCCGACGAGGGCGACTACGTGAAGATTTACCGGCTCAGCCTGAGAAACGGCGAGAAAGTCCTGGCCGTCATGACCGACTATGACGCACGCCGAGCGGGCAAGACGCCAGTCATGACGAGCAAGCCGCTCAGCGGCAAGATGGCAGAGATGGCAGAGAAGGAGCATGGCGTGAGCCAACTGGTATACGTGTCATCGTACGACTCGGCGTATTACGCCGCCTCGACAGCCCGCAGACTGCTGATGTCAGCCTTAGTGGCACTCGCGGCCACCGCCGCCGCAGGAGGCGTGGCCTTCGCAATATACAGAAAGACAAGACGATAACAGACATAAAAAAGGAGTGAAGAACATAATAATAGCCGTGGACGGCCACTCGTCATGCGGCAAGAGCACGGTGGCAAAAGCCGTAGCGAGGAAACTCGGCATCGCGTACATTGACACAGGAGCCATGTATCGCGCCGTAACGCTCTACGCCATCCGCCACGGACTGGCCAAAGAAGGATATATAGATGCCGAGGGGATAGCGGGCGCCCTGAGCGACATGGACATCACATTCTCGTTCGACAAAGAGATGGGGCGCAACACCACATACCTTAACGGCGAGAACGTGGAAGACGAGATCCGCGGCATGGCGGTGAGCGGCCTCGTGAGCCCCGTGTCGGCAATACCGGCCGTCAGGGCGAAACTGACGGATTGGCAGCGCGAGATGGGCCGCAACCAGAGCGTCATAATGGACGGCCGGGACATCGGCACAACGGTGTTTCCCGACGCCGACCTCAAGATATTCATGACGGCGCGCCCCGAAGTACGCGCCAGGCGCAGATATGACGAGCTGACCGCGAAAGGGCAGGAAGCGAACCTTGCGGAGATACTCCGCAACGTGGAGGAGCGCGACAGGCAGGACTCGACCCGGGCCGTCTCCCCACTACGCAAGGCGGACGACGCAATAGTCCTGGACAACAGCGACATGACACGCGAAGAGCAGTTCGACTTCGTCATCGAACGAGTCAAAGAAATCAAGCAGGCGCACCCTTGCAAGTAGAGATAGACACACACTCGGGCTTCTGCTTCGGCGTGCGCCGAGCCATAGCCACCCTTGAGTCGCGCCTCGGCTGCGGTGCCGACATATATTGCGTGGGCGACATCGTGCACAACGAGCAAGAGATAGCGCGGCTGCAGGCCAAGGGCCTCAAAGTGATAGAGAGCTCCGAGATTGGCAAGCTGCGCGACTGCGAGATACTGTTCCGCGCCCACGGGGAGCCGCCATCAAGCTACGCCACGGCCCACGCCAACGGCCTGAGTCTGACCGACGCCACATGCCCCGTGGTGCTCAAGCTGCAAGAGAGAATACGTAAGGCCTACGCATCCATGAGCAGCAAGGGCGGGCAAGTGGTCATATATGGCAAAAAAGGGCATGCCGAGGTGATAGGCCTGATGGGTCAGACGGAGGGCAACGGAATATTGGTGGAGGACGAGAGCCAAGCCGCGCAAGTGGAACCCTCGCGCCCCGTTGAGCTGTTCGCCCAGACCACGAAAAACCCCGACGACTACGCCCGGATAGCCGACATCATAAAGAGACACAACACGGCGGGCGTGACGGTCCACGATACCATCTGCCGGCAGATGGCCGCCAGGGCCGAGCAGATGGAGGACTTCGCACGCACACACACGCCCATGGTGTTCGTTGGCGGAGCAAAGAGCTCCAACTCGAAAGTCCTCTTCGACATATGCCGCGGCATAAACGCCGACAGCCACTTCGTCACGAGCGAGGACGACCTGCGAAACGAGTGGTTCGAGGGGCGCAAGGGGCCCGTGGGCATAATGGGCGCCACGTCGACTCCGCTGTGGCTGATGGAACGTGTGGCGGAGAAAATCCGCAAAATTTAAACCATAGAGACATTGGAAAAATTTCTTGCCACTATATTCACCATAATCCTGACAATATGGGTTCTTAAATGGGTACTCGTGTTAATAGGCCCATGGCTACTCAAGCTCTTCGCCAAGCGGCTCATGAAAAAGGCCGGCATGAGCGGCGAGGACATGGGCGGGCAGCCCAAGAGCGGCGGCGGAACAGGCGACAGGGGCAAGGCCGAGACCGTGAAGAACGGCAAATGGTGGAAAACCGACGAGGTGATCCTGAAACCCAGCCGCAGGCACGGCGAGCGGATAGCCGACATTCTGGGCGGCGAATACATTGACTATGAAGAAGTAGAAATCGGAAACCAAAACAAATAAGACAACAAAAAACTCTAAAGCAATGAAGCAGTTTTTCCTGACATTCGCCGCAGTGATACTGGGCGGATTCGTCCTGCTGGCGATACCGTTCATCATACTGAACGCTTTGGTTACGGTGGCCATGAGCTCGGCCGACACCGAGATCAAAGCCGGCACGTTCCTCAAGATCGACCTGTCTGACCCCATAAGCGACCGCGACATGGACACGCCGGCGCACAGAGTGCGCGGCTACATGAGCGGCGACAACAGCACAGAGCACGGACTCAACACCCTGCGCGACAAGCTGACGCTGGCCGCTGAGGACGAAAACGTGACAGGCCTCATGATTACGGGCACCGACGCGACGGCCAACTTCGCCAACTTGCGCGACTTGCGCCGCGCCATAGTTGAGTTCAAGACGGCGTGCGGCAAACCCGTATACTACTTCGGAAGCTCAATGGGCAACGGCGCAGCCTATGTGGCATCGGCCGCCGACTCCATATTCGTGGCGCCCGAGGGCTCCGTGCTCCTGACAGGATGCACCAGTTCCAAACTCTACTTTAAGAGACTGGCCGACAAATACGGTCTCGGCTTCGACGTTATCAAACACGGCAAGTACAAGAGCGCTGTCGAGCCCTACTTCCGCGACAGCATGAGCGACGAGGATCGCGAGCAGACCATGCGACTCATCACAGTCTTATGGGACGAGATGCGCGACACCATAGCCTCAGCACGCGGCATAGCCCCCGGGGCCATTGACGACTACGTGGACAACCTCAAGGGGCTGAGCGGCAACGTGGAGGCGGCACAGAAGCTGGGACTCATAGACCGCGGCGCATACTACGATGAGTTCCAAAACACGCTGCGTGCGGCATCGGGCATAAAAGACGACGAGAATGGCGATATAGTCAACGTCTTCGACTACAAGGCGGACAACGACGCCGAAATGTTGCCGACATCGGGCGTGGACAAAATCGCGGTGGTATACGCCTGCGGGCAGATTTATGACGGCAAGTCGGCGGGCGACGACGCCAACATCTATGGCGACGACCTCGCGGCCACACTCCGGGAACTGCGCAAAAACTCCGACGTGAAGGCCGTGGTCATGCGCGTCAACTCCCCGGGCGGCTCCGCCTTGGCGTCGGACCTCATCTGGCGCGAGGTTAAGATGCTGAAGGCGGAGAAGACTGTCGTGGTGTCAATGGGCGGCTACGCGGCCTCCGGCGGATACTACATATCATGCGCCGCCGACCATATCGTGGCAGAGCCGAACACCATCACAGGCTCGATAGGCGTGTTCGGCATGATCCCCAACGCCGGCAAGCTGGCTGACAACATGGGCGTGTCGTTCGACGTGGTCAGCTCATCAAAGAACCCGATCGTGACGGGCATCAAGCCTCTGAGCGAGCCCGTGCTTAACGCTTTGACAAACTCAGTCGAGACGACTTACAACACCTTCGTGAGCCGAGTGAGCGATGGCCGAGGCTTGAGCTTCGAGGCTGTCGACAGCATTGGCGGCGGCCGCGTATGGGCTGGCGCCGACGCCCTGAGCAATGGCCTGGTGGACCAGCTCGGCAACCTTGACGACGCCATCGATTACGCCGTGGAACAATCTTGCGTTGGCGACGACTTCAAGGTCGAGGCGTATCCGAAGCTCGACGACTCCATGACCGCCATAATGAAGCAAATGGGGCTCTCGGTACGCGCCGGCATCGGCAATGCGCTGCTCGGAGCAGAGTTCAACCAGGTGGAGAAGATGAGGGAGAGACTTAAGACCCCCGAGGGTCTCGTCTGGGCCGTGTGCGACTTACGCGCCGAGTAACGGACGGAATCGAAATAGACAATTCCGCGACTCTTGGAAAGCGGCGGGAGGCCCACCTCCCCTCTTTCCGAGAGTCGCTTTTTTGTGGCGCATCATGCGCAGCCGAGAAACCTGACCAAAAAGCAAAAGCCGCCCAGGCTGCCGATTCGCCGCAACAGTCGCACCACAGACGAAAACTAACGTGGCAAGCCATGACCGACCCGAAAGGAGAAGGCCGAAAACGCGCTCCATTGCAAAGCGCAAACAGTATATAACAGGACAAAGATGGTGGCAGGCGGAGGATAAGGGCGGAGAATGAGGAGGCGTAGAATGAGGAGGGGGACGTTATACACGAACCACATAATGCGTCATCACACATATTACCCCAGAAGAGCGACGCACCACCCTTCTTGGCAAAACAATCAGCCACACAGAAACGCCTAAATGAGAAACAAGTCCTACGCGGCGGAGCCGCATGGAAGACGCATCCGAGATGCGAGGGAATAATGCGTTAGCGCAGAAATATAGACAAAAAAAAGACGCCCAACCAAAGTTGAACGCCTCTTCTCCCCGCTCACCAAGTAGGACTTGAACCTACGACCCTCTGATTAACAGTCAGATGCTCTAACCAACTGAGCTATTGGTGAATATTAGGTTTGCTTTATCGGGCTTTAACTTCCCGATTGCGAGTGCAAAGATATAGCACTTATTCGAGACGTGCAACAGGGAGCGTCACTTTTTCTCAAAAAAAATGGCATTCGTATATGAAGATAGCGGAAGCCTATATTGGGAACGGCGAGGATGGGCGGCTCAGGAGTATTAGTTTACTCATATTAACGTTCGTTTGAGCGACACAATCGGTCGCAGTGTTAACTTTGCAAAGTTTGGCGCATAATGCCCGCATGCTGAGAATTTTAAAGATTCACAAAGCTACACTGCAGGAAGAGGCACTACGATGAAGAAATTATCGATTCTCATTCCCACATATAATCAGGACTGCGTCCTGCTGGTCGACTCTCTGACAAGTCAGATTGACGAAACCGGCTTGGATGCCGAGATAATAGTTCTTGACGACGGCTCAAGCGACATGCGCATTCTGGCAGATAATGCAAGCATAGAGCAAGACGCGCACTGCCGTTACATAGTGTCTCCTGTAAATCAGGGCATTGCCATAACGCGCAACCGACTTATGGACGAGGCGAGCGGCGACCATCTGCTTTTCATGGACTCGGACACGTGCCCTGCCACAGACGACTTCCTGAAGCGGTATTCCGAGGCCGCCGATACGGCCGACGTGGTAGTGGGCGGCCTTAAGTATCGCACGGGCGAGGACAGGACCTCCAACCCCCTTCGGATAAAATATGGCATGAGCAGCGAGTGCAGAAGCGCAAGAGAGAGGGCGAAAAAGCCATATTCGTCATTCGTGTCGTCATGCTTCATGATAAGCAAGGAAGCGGCCGCGCAGGTCCGATTTGACGAGACATTCGACCGCTACGGACACGAAGACACGCTTTTCGGCATATCGCTCCAAAAAGCGGGCGTGAGCATAAAGCACATTGACGCCCCGGTGTATCACGACAACTCCGACACCGCCGAGCAGTTCCTCTCAAAAGTGCGCATAGCCATACAGAGCCTTAGCATGCACGCCGACAAGCTGCGCGGTCACTCGCGCCTGCTAAGGCTGTACGACATCATCGACTCGTTCCACATGGCGCGGCCGGTGTACTCCATATTCGGGCATTTCCGCAATATGATGGAGAAGAACCTGACGAGCGCGCACCCGCTGATGCCCGTGCTGATGCTCTACAAGATATCATACCTCTGCGGCGTGATGAAGCTGTAAGAGGAGGGAGGGGAAACCGGAAAAAAGAAGTCGTGCATAAATAAATATACGGGGTCGAAGTTGACAACTTCGACCCCGTATTAGTTTACCAACGTGATGAGATCTTAGACATCTTGCTCTTCACGAGCCATCACCCAAAACTCTTCGTTGCTACTTCCCTTGAATGTCTGAACAAGGTGGTAACCTAAGTTTTGACTTAGATAGTTTACCGCATCCATTACAGAATGGAAATGCCTCACATTCCCCATCTCGTCTTTCAGATACTGAGACCTTCTGTCCTTTGAACCAAAGAATACGACAGGACCATCATAGCCAGAAAACATAGACGCCTCTCTTCCGGATGAAACAACAGACGTGCGAACGGGGCATACGATGGTACAATACCTCATAAACCTCT
>SFOL01000143.1 GCA_004552385.1 Bacteroidales bacterium
CTTCGCCAGTCCCGTGGGACTGCTGCTGCCCTGCAACCACATCTACAACCAGTATGTGATTCTGGACAACAGCGAGGAGAACCTGCAGAAGTTCGAGAAATCCGCAAGGAATATGCTGTCGCTTTCCCGCTATTCGAGGAGCAACAGCATCAACCGCGAGTGGATAGAGCAATACCTGAACGAGGCACATTCCTACGGGCTGACCTCGGTGAGAGCGCATTTCAACGTCATGGCATGGAGCGACGATGCGGAGGAGTTGCGCCACATCAAGAACGATGTGGGCAGTCAGCTGGCAAGCATGGAGTGCATGCCACGCCACAACACCATCGACTGCCCCACGCTCTACTGGGCGGCGATGCCCGGCAACGCGGCGGACTTTCCTGCGGAGGAGTCGTTCTACACCTTCACCGAACAGGCGGTGTGCCTCTTCACGGAGGAAACCAACTACCGCAGTTCGCTCTCGCCCTTCGGCATCAAGATGGTGGACAGGCTCACGGGCAAGCCCCTGCACCTCGACATCAGCGACTTGCCCATGAAGCGGGGCATCACCACCAACCGCAACAAGTTCGTGCTGGGCCCGTCGGGCAGCGGAAAGTCGTTCTTCATGAACCACCTCGTGCGCCAGTACTACGAGCAGGGCACGCACGTGGTGCTGGTGGATACGGGAAACTCCTACCAGGGGCTGTGCGAGATGATACGGCGCAAGACGCACGGCGAGGACGGCGTGTATTTCACCTACACGGAGGAAAAGCCTATCTCGTTCAACCCGTTCTACACCGACGACTATGTGTTCGACGTGGAGAAGAAGGACAGCATCAAGACGCTGCTGCTGACGCTCTGGAAATCGGAGGACGACAAGGTGACGAAGACGGAGAGCGGCGAGCTGGGCAGTGCGGTGAATGCCTACATTGAGCGCATCAGGGAAGACCGGAGCATCACGCCCTCGTTCAACACCTTTTACGAGTACATGCGCGACGACTACCGCCGCGAGCTGGCGGATCGTGAGATAAAGGTGGAGAAGTCGGACTTCAATATCGACAACATGCTCACCACCATGCGGCAGTATTACCGGGGCGGACGCTACGACTTCCTGCTCAACTCCACGGAGAACATCGACCTTCTCGGCAAGCGGTTCATCGTCTTCGAGATTGACAGCATCAAAGAGAACCGTGAGCTGTTCCCCGTGGTGACCATCATCATCATGGAGGCTTTCATCAACAAGATGCGCCGTCTGAAGGGCGTGCGCAAGCAGCTGATTGTGGAGGAGGCATGGAAGGCGTTGTCGTCGGCGAACATGGCGGAATACCTGAGATACATGTACAAGACCGTGCGCAAATATTACGGCGAGGCCATCGTGGTGACACAGGAGGTGGACGACATCATCTCCTCGCCCGTGGTGAAGGAGAGCATCATCAACAACTCCGACTGCAAGATACTCCTCGACCAGCGGAAGTACATGAACAAGTTCGACCAGATACAGGCGTTGCTCGGTCTGACGGAGAAGGAGAAGTCTCAGATTCTCTCCATCAACATGGCCAACAACCCGTCACGGCTCTACAAGGAGGTATGGATCGGACTGGGCGGCACGCAGTCGGCGGTCTATGCCACCGAGGTGAGCGCAGAGGAATACCTCGCCTACACCACCGAGGAAACGGAGAAGGTGGAGGTATATCGGCTGGCGGAGCAACTGGGCGGTGACATCGAAGCCGCCATCCGGCAGCTGGCGGAGAAAAGAAGGAGTAGCAAGACATGACATTTATCACAACCAGATTTTATCACATTCAACAATGATTCAGAACATGGGAAGAAGATTCAAGACATCAAGCAGACAGATGCTGCTCCTTTGCGGCATCGTGCTGGGAATGGCGAGTATGGCAATGCAGTCGTGCAGTGAGGCGGCGAGGGACGACCGTCCCGCCCTCTGCGGCAACTGGGAGAGCGTGGAGGGCAAGCCTGACGTGCTCATCTACAAGGAGGGCAAGGCATACAAGGTGACAGTGTTCAAGCGCAAGGGGCTGGGACGCGAGCTGAAACCGCAGACTTACCTCCTGCAGATGGAAAACGGCAACCTCTTCATGAACACGGGATTCCGCATCGACGTGGCCTACAACGAGGAGACGGACGTGCTGACCTTCTCGCCCAACGGGGACTATGTAAGAGTTAAAGCGACTAAGGACAATTTGTCCCAGTAAAGACAATCTGTAACACCAAAATTGTAAGAATGAGAATGAAAACAAAGATTCTGACAACATGCTTTTGTCTGTTCCTTGCGGGCAAGGCAAGCGCACAGTGGACGGTCATAGACCCGTCCAATATCGCGCAAAGTATCGTGAACACCTCCAAGAACGTGGCGCACACATCGACCACGGCGACCCACATGGCCAAGAACTTTCAGGAGACAGTGAAAATCTATGAGCAGGGTAAGAAGTATTACGATGCCCTGAAATCGGTGAACAACCTCGTCAAGGATGCCCGCAAGGTGCAGCAGACCATCCTGATGGTGGGCGACATCACGGACATCTACATGAACAGCTTCCAGAAGATGATGCACGACGAGAATTTCACGGTGGAGGAACTGTCAGCCATCGCCTTCGGCTACACCAAACTGCTGGAGGAGAGTAACGACGTGCTGACGGAGCTGAAGAACGTGGTGAACATCACCACGCTCTCCATGACGGACAAGGACCGTATGGACGTGGTGGAGGGCTGTTATCAGAAGATGAAGCGGTACCGCAACCTCGTGAGCTACTACACCAACAAGAACATCAGCGTGAGCTACCTGCGGGCAAAGAAGAAGAATGACCTCGACCGCGTGATGGGACTCTACGGCAGTGCCAACGAAAGATACTGGTAGCCTATGGACTTCGAGAACCTTCACCAGATACTGCGGTCGCTCTACGACGAGATGATGCCGCTGTGC
>SFOL01000144.1 GCA_004552385.1 Bacteroidales bacterium
GCCGTGGAGACCATGTCGCTCATCACGTCACCGTCGTAGTTCTTGCAGGCCCAGATGAAACCACCCTCGCTGCGCATCACACGTGCGACCGCGTCATCAATAAGGGTGTAGAAGTACTCGATGCCGGCGGCCTCGAAAGCGTCCTTGTACTCTGCGAACACCTCCTCGAAAATCTCACGGAAACGTCCGTCGTACTTCTTGGCGATGGTGTCCTTGGTGGCGAACCAGATGCTCTGCTTGAGGTCAAGGGCGTACTTGAAGCAAGCGTGGGCGAAAGAACGGATGGAAGCGTCGGTGTTGTGCATTCCCTGGAGAACCTCGCCTTCGAAGACGAGCTTGGCGACTCCCGGCTCCTCAACGCGGATGTCAACACTCTTGTAAACATCACCGTAGGCGTGACGGGCGATGGTGATAGGCTTCTTCCAGAACTTCACTGCCGGAGAGATGGAAGGGATGGTGATAGGTGTGCGGAACACCGTTCCGTCCAGCATCGAACGGATCGTTCCGTTCGGGCTCTTCCACATCTGATGCAGGTTGTACTCGGTCATACGCTTGGCGTTAGGAGTGATGGTGGCGCACTTCACGGCAACACCGTACTTCTTGGTGGCGTTGGCGGAGTCGATTGTCACCTGATCGCCGGTCTCGTCACGATGAACGAGGCCGAGGTCATAGTATTCTGTCTTCAGATCAACAAATGGAATGATAAGCTCATCCTTAATCATCTTCCACAGGATCCTTGTCATTTCATCACCATCCATCTCTACGAGAGGAGTGACCATCTGAATTTTTTTCATAATTGAATATTAAAAATTAAAGTGTTTTACGAATATGATTACCTGGGCACCTCAGGCTTGCAAGCCCCTGAAATGGACGCAAGCCTAAAGTGCGCGATTATGATTATTTGCTCTTCTGGGCGGCGTAGAAGTTCATCAGGCAACCGTCGGCGAGAATCTCCCTCTCGTCAGCGGTCAGATTCTGGAAGTAGAGATGAATGTCCTTCACACCTTCGGCGCTGATCACCTTGGCGTCAATCTCCTCCTTGCCCGAAAGGATGGCCTCACGGATGCCGGGAACATAGACGAAATCGCCGGCTACATATTCAAAAGGAGTCTCCTTTGAGATGGTGAAAGGAACGATGCCCCAGTTGATGCAGTTGCTGCGGTAACGCTTGGTGGCATATTCATAGCAGATGTTGGCGTCGCCGCCGAGCACCTTCTGGCAGGAAGCGGCCTGCTCGCGGGCAGAGCCGTCGCCAGGCTTGTTGGCGAACACGCATGAGCCGAACGAGGTGTCCTCCGGCTTGGCGCCCACCTTGGCGAGGGCGTCGAGAACGTGCTGCGAAGCCTTGCCGGCGCGGCGCTCAAGATCCTCCGCCTGGATGCGCTTGCTGATCCCGACATATTCAGGAACACGGCGTGAGAGAGCGAACTCGGAGAGTTTCAGCGGGTTGGAACGGTAGCTGGAAGTCTCGCCCGAAGGGATGAGCTCGTCGGTCGTGGTGACAGGGTCGTGGATGACAGCGGCGAGTTCGAGGAGCATGTTATCCTGCATCGGGTACATCTTAGGCCAGTCCTTGATGTTCGGTCCGTAGCGGAGCTCGACGGTAGGGTCGGCCTTGCCGAATCCGTAGTAGATGCGGCTCTTGTAGATGCGGTCGTCGAAGGAATATGGCTTGTGCGTGTCTTCGTACTGGATGTCAGTGGCTGCCGTGATGACTCCACCGTTGGCGGCCGTGGCGGCGATAGAGCGCGCGTCCATCAGGCAGACAAGGGAGATTTGTCCCTGTCCAGGCTTCGAGCCCTCACGGTTAGGGAAGTTGCGGGTGGTATGACGGATCGAGAGTCCGTTGTTGGCAGGAACGTCACCGGCTCCAAAGCAAGGTCCGCAGAACGCCGGCTTGATCACAACACCGGCCTCAAGCAACTCCTCGGCGATGTGATTGCGGGTGGTCGCGAGATAGACAGGGGTTGACTGAGGGTAGGCGGACATCGTGAAGTAGTCGTTGCCGATGGTCTTGCCCTTCATGATCGCGGCGGCCTCGCTGAGGTTGTCGTAGGTACCTCCGGAGCAGCCGGCGATGATGGCCTGGTCCGCGAAAGCCTTGCCGTCCTTCACCTTGCTCTCAAGATCGATGGTGATCTTGTCGCCGAAACGCTTCTTGGCATCCTCCTCCACTTTCTTCAGGATTCCCTCCGGATCAGCCTGGAACTCGTGGATCGTGTAGGCGTTGGATGGGTGGAACGGAAGGGCGATCATTGACTCCTGTTTGGAGAGATCGATGCGGATCATCGCGTCGTAGTAAGCCATCTCGCCCGGCTGGAGCTCTTTGTAAGCCTCAGGACGCTCGTGCATCCTGTAGTACTCCTCAACCTTCTCGTCCGTCACCCAGATAGAGCTCAGACAGGTGGTCTCGGTGGTCATCACGTCGATTCCGTTACGGAAGTCGGTAGGAAGGGAGGCCACGCCAGGGCCTGCGAACTCAAGCACCTTGTTCTTCACGAAACCGTTCTCAAACACGGCCTTGACGAGGGAGATGGCCACGTCGTGAGGGCCGACACCCTTCTTAGGCTTGCCTTCGAGCCAAACCAGCACAACCTCAGGAGCGTTGATGTCCCAAGTGTTGTGGAGGAGTTGCTTCACAAGCTCACCGCCACCTTCGCCCACACCCATGCAGCCGAGCGAGCCGTAGCGCGTGTGGCTGTCGGAACCGAGGATCATGCGGCCGCAACCGGCGAGAGCCTCGCGGACATATTGATGAATAACCGCCTGGTTGGCAGGAACATAGATACCACCGTACTTCTTGGCGGCGGAGAGACCGAAGATATGGTCGTCCTCGTTGATGGTACCGCCGACAGCACACAGAGAGTTGTGGCAGTTGGTCATCGCGTAAGGGATAGGGAACTTGTCAAGTCCGCTGGCGCGGGCTGTCTGGATAATTCCGACATAAGTGATGTCGTGTGAAGCCATCGCATCGAACTTGATGCGCATCTTCTTGCCTTTGCTTCCGTCCACATCGTGGGCACGGAGAATTCTGTAGGC
>SFOL01000042.1 GCA_004552385.1 Bacteroidales bacterium
GCCGTATCGCCGAGACCGTACGCAATACGCGTCAGCCAGGGCAGATGCGCACCGGATTCAGCCGGAGCTGCTCCTGGATTACTCATTGAAAACCCCTCCTAGATTGAAAATAAAAAGATCCTACGCGTGATATCTCGTGGAGGAAATTGCCTCCATCTCTATCCAGATACTATATTAATATTTTTCGCACTATTTCATCTATATTTTCTTGTCTTTCTTGAGCATGTTATGATTTTATTTTGTTATCATCATTGGTATTTTCAATGCTTTATTGGGGCTATATTTATGAGGTCGAATTATCTTGCTATAAAATATTGTTTTTTGCCTCTGAAACAACGGAAAAGCGGTCAAACGCCATGCATCTGACCGCTTTTCTAGTAATCTCTCTGAGGGCCGACTCACCGAAGGCCGCCATGTGTCGTCAGGTAGACGCCGCCTGCCGATGACCTCGCCGAAGCAGAGGACACCGCCGATCATACCGACGACTGGCGTGATGTTCTGGAAGATGGAGGTGACGCTGGCACCGGCATTGTGCACGCCGATATTCCAGAAGAGCATCGCCATGACGCCGCCGAAGATGACCGTGTAGAAGAACGCAATCCAGAGCGTGGGCGTCAGCATGACGGGCGCAAACTGCCCCGTCACTAGGCCGTAGCCCGTCACGATGAAGGCGCCGAAAAGCCCGGCCCAGCCCGTCGTCTGAAGCGCAGACATACGGCGCATGATCTTCAGGGCAATCAGAGAATACGTCGTCCAGGCCACCTGCGCGAGCAGGAAGAGGATATCGCCTGCATTGAACGACATCGTCTGGATCACGTTGAGCGAGCCGTGGCTGATGATGAGCAGCGCGCCGAAGAAGGACAGGACGATGCCTCCCCAGGCCAGCAGGCTCAGCCGCTCGCGCACGAAGATGACCGCCATGAATGCCGTGATGGCGGGGCTGGCCGCCGCGATCAGCGTACAGTTCGTCACCGTCGAGATAGCGAGGCCCGTGAACTGCATGACATTATTGAGCCCAATGCCCGCGACCCCCATGAAGAAGAGACCGAGAAGGCAGCTGCGCGGCGGCAGCAGGCGCTCGCCGCGGTAGACGGAGAGTGCCAGGAGCGTCGTGCCAATCAGGTAGTAGCGCATGGCCGTGATCGTCACAGGCGACCAGGTCGTCACGAGCCACTTGATGCAGAGCGGCTGGATGCCCCAGATGATCGTCGTCGCCGCCAACAGGAAATACGTCTTTCGTTTTGTCGCTTCGTCCATATGAGACATCCTCCTTTTTCTAGCGTCTCGATTTCTGCTGCTCGTCATTCAATACCTGTCATCAGGTAGACGCCCAGGCAGGCGAAGACGACAAGCGTCTTCAGGAGCGTCAGGATCACAACGTCGTAATACGACTCGCGATGCGTCAGGCCGCAGACGGCGAGCAGTGTGACGAGTGCGCCCGACTGCGGCACGGTGTCGATGCACTCAGAGGCCATGCAGATGATGCGGTGCAGGGCATCTGCACTCATGCCGATCTGTTGCGCCCAGGCCAGCCACTCCTGTCCGAGCATGCCGAGGGCAATCGTCATGCCGCCCGAGGAAGAGCCCGTGACGCCCGTCATGATGCCCGTCGTCACGATGGCAGACATCAGCGGGCCGTCGCCGAGGTGCAGGCCGAGCAATGCTTCCTTGATGATCGTGAAGGCTGGCAAGGCTGCGATGACACAGCCGTAGGCGTAGCCTGAAGCTACGTTGAGGATGGCCGTCGTCGAGCCGATGGCTCCCGTGTTGATGGGCTTTGAGAGACCGCCCTTGAGTCTCAGCCGTCTGCGGCCGATGATGGCCGCGACGATGGAGCTCACGATAAGAGCTGCATTGATGGACCAGATGGCCTGTACCTTGTCGACGCCGCCCGCGAGCAGGGAGAGGTGCAGTGGGATGAAACTGTCGAGGCTTTCCGGATCCCAGTGGTACGCCCAATCCCAGTGGAACGGATTGCTGATCAGGAGATTCAGCACGATGACGAGAAGCAGCGGCAGTGAGGACAGGCGCCAGTCCGGCAGAGCCTCCCGCGACTCCTCCGGCTCATTGAGCACATGGTGACCGTATCCCTCACCCTTTGCCTTGAGTTTCTTGTGGCGATAGCTGATCCAGCCCCAGGCCAGTCCGAAGTAGAGCACGGCACCGATGAGGCCGAGCACCGGAGCCGACCAGGTCGAAGTGCCAAAGAACGACGTCGGGATGATGTTCTGGATCTGCGGTGTGCCCGGGATGGCCACCATGCTGTAGGTGAAGATACCCATCCAGAGCAGCCCCGGCAACAGACGCTTCGGGATATCAGCCTGCTTGAAGAGGATGGCAGCAAATGGGTACATGACAAAGGCGACGACGAAGACAGAGAGGCCGCCGTACGTCAGGACGCCGCATCCGAGCAGTACGGCCAGAATGGCCTTGTCGCGGCCCAGCGCCGAGACGATCTTGTCGGCCACGGCCGCCGCGAGCCCGCCCTGCTCCATGATCTTGGCGAAGACGGCGCCGAGCAGGAAGACGGGGTAATACGTCTTGATGTACTCCGCGGCTTTCGTCATATAGATCTCACTGTAGACCGGCATGGAGGCGTGGCCGCTGCCGATGGCGGCGACGACGGCGAAAATCGGTGCGATGAAGATGATAGAATAGCCACGATACGCGAAGAACATCAAAAGTATCAGACTGAAGACAATCATGCTAATGCCCATGGAGATAATTCCTTTCTAGATGATCCTGAATGATTCCAAGAGAAACGGTGAACCGGCAGAAAAAAGGCTCCCCTGCCCATAGTGGACAGGAGAGCAGTCTTTCTGGGAATCCGATGCCTTCCGGCAATCAGATATGTGCTTTTTCCTTGATATACTTGCGAGCTTTGATCGCATACTCGAGCGGGTTGGCCTTGGCCGGATCCTGCTCAGCTTCGACGATGAACCAGCCATCGTAGTCGCTGTCATTGATGATGTCGAAGACCGGACCGAAGTCGAAGTCGCCATCGCCCGGGACCGTGAACATGCCTGCGCGGACGCCTGCGAGGAAGCTCATGTTCTCTTCCTTGACTTTGTTGCGGATGTCCATGCGGATGTCCTTGAGATGTATGTGGCGGATGCGCGGCAGGTACTTCTTGAGGATGTAGATCGGATCCTCACCGGAGCAGACGAGATGACCCGTATCGTAGAGCAGGAATACGAGGTCTGGATCCGTCATCTCCATGAGGCGGTCGATCTCTTCCGCCGTCTGGACGCAGGTACCCATGTGATGATGGTACGTCATCGTCAGGCCGATTTTCTTGGCGACAGCGCCGAGCTTGTTGAGGCCCTCAGCGAGCGTCTTCCACTGCTCTTCCGTGTTGTACGGCTTATCGCGGAAAACGGCCTTGTCGAGCTTGCCCTGAACACTCGTGCCCTGCTCTGCGACATTGCAGAACTTCGCACCCATGGCCTTGAGGAATTCACAGTGCTTGATGAAGTCTTTCTCGACCTGCTCGTACGGCTGCGTGAGGAGGTAGGAGCTGAACCATGCGCTGGCGATCTGAAGTCCGCGCATATCGAGTGCCTTCTTGAGGACAGCCGGATCCTTCGGGTACTTGTTGCCGATCTCGCAGCCCGTGAAGCCAGCCAGTGCCATCTCACTGACACACTGTTCAAACGTGTTCTCTTTGCCGAGGTCCGGCATGTCGTCGTTCGTCCAAGCAATCGGAGCGATACCAAGTTTGATATTAGCCATTTGATAAACCCCCAAAATTCAATTTATACAACAGGGCCTCCCCGCCGCAGATGCGGCAGGTACCCTTCATACACAAGATAGACAAGAAAACAAATCAATACTTGCGAGCTGCATCGTAATGCGGCTTCATGAGATTCTCGTAGCAGTCGTGGATCTTCTTGCTCTTGGAGACCTGTGCGACGCCGACACGCCACCAGTCACCGTAACCATGAACCATCGTCTTCGGCATGACCTTGCAGTCGATGAGCGTCGAGACCTTCTGCTTCTTGGCATCCTCGATAGCCGCAATGAGCTCTTCCTCGTTGTGAGCCGTGTAGCTCTTGCATCCGTAGGAAGCGGCATTCATGGCGAAGTCAACCGGTACATAGGCACCGTCGAGCTGGCCCGTCTTCTCGTTGCGGAAGCGGAACTCCGTGCCGTAGCTGCCCTGGCCGTGACCGATCTCGAGGTTGTTGATGCAGCCGCCCTGCATGTTGTCGAACAGGATGACGTTGATCTTCCTGCCCTCAGCGATGGACGTCGGCAGTTCCGAATGGAGCATCATGTAAGCATAGTCACCGACGAGAGCGTAGACCTCGCGCTGCGGCTCAGCGAGCTTGACGCCGAGTGCTGCGTTGACTTCATAGCCCATGCAGGAGAAGCCGTACTCAACGTGGTAGCTGCCAACTGTCTTCGGACGCCATACGCGCTGCAGATCGCCTGGCAGAGAGCCCGATGCACCGACAATGATGCCGTTCGGGTCCATGTGCTCCTCGAGCAGGCCGAGGACGCGCGTCTGCGGCAGCGTCTCGCCGACGGCTTCTTTATAGGCTTTCTCCGCTGCCTTGTAGTCGAAGTCATCGTCGACTTCCGGCACGAAGTTGTCGCCGAACTGGATGTGGAAGACACGCTCGACTTCCTTCGTGTAGGCTGCCTTTGCGGCTTTGATGTCCGCGGCGTAAGCATCCGATACATGGTAGCCCGTCTTGCCGAGGGCCTCATCGAGCATCTCGAGTGCTGCGCCGGCATCGCCGACAACCTGGATGCCATCGAGCTTGTAGGCATGGAAGCGGGAGACGTTGATGTTGACGTACTGGACGTTCGGGTTCTGGAAGATCCACTTAGAGGACGTCGTGAAATCCGTATAGCGCGTGCCGACGCCGATGACGACATCTGCATCCTTGGCGAGCGTGTTGGCTGCAAGGCCGCCCGTCTCACCGACGCCGCCCATGTTGAGCTCATGCTCCCACGTGATCGTGCCCTTGCCGGCCTGCGTCTCGCCGAACGGGATGCCGTACTTCTCCGCGAACTTCTGGAATACAGCCTCTGCCTCGGAGTACTTGACACCGCCGCCGAAGATCATCAGCGGACGCTCAGCCTTCGCGATGGCCTTGACAGCCTCTTCGATGGCACGTTCCGTCGGCTTTACGCGGTCGATGTGATGGACGCGCTTCTGGAAGAAGTACTCAGGATAATCCCAAGCCTCGCCCTCGACATCCTGCGGCAGAGCGATGCAGACAGCACCCGTCTCAGCCGGATCCGTCAGGACGCGCATCGCATTGATGCAGGCCGTCATGAGGATCTCAGGACGCGTGACGCGGTCCCAGTATTTGCAGACGGCGCGGAAAGCGTCGTTCGTCGTCGTCGTCAGGCTTACCGTCTGCTCCATCTGCTGGAGTACCGGATCCGGCTGGCGGTCAGCGTACGTGTCGCCCGGCAGGAACAGGACTGGGATGCAGTTTGCCGTAGCCGTAGCAGCTGCCGTGACCATGTTGGCAGCGCCCGGGCCGACAGAAGACGTGCAGGCGTACATCTGCTTGCGGCGCTTCTGCTTTGCAAAGCCCATCGCTGCGTGTGCCATGCCCTGCTCATTGCGGCCCATGCGCATGATCAGATGGCCGGGATCCTCTTCGAGAGCCTGGCCGATGCCGATGACATTGCCATGGCCGAAGATGCCGAAGATGCCTTCGAACATCGGCACTTCTTTGCCGTCAAATTCTACGTACTGATTATTGAGGAACTTCACGAGAGCCTGTGCTACCGTGAGTCTGATTGTCTTAGCCATTGGAATACCCTCCACTATGCCACGTTTCACCACGTCGCGGATACGCTATCACTTCTTGTGCGGCTGCCAGATCTTCGAATCGGCATCCGGCTCGAGCAGCCAGGTGTGCTCCGGCAGGTCATTGCGCGTCTTCTTCCACGGATCGCCGTCGAGATGACGAATCATCCAGCTGTACCAGATGGCGTAGCCAGGAGCTGCACACTGCGGATGCATGTAGCCGCCCGAGATCTCCGACCAGGTGTTGTCCTCGATCTTGAAGACGTTGTCGCCGATGAACGCACAGCCAAAGCCCTGCGGACGGTCGACTTTGTAGGTGTAGACTTCCGGCTGCGGATGATTGTGCGGCGTGTAGCCCGTCCAGCAGCCCGGCGTCATGATGACTTCGCCGTTGACCATGTTGGAGTACGGCGCATTGTCGTAATCGAAGATCGTGCGGACCGTGCGCTCTGCCGTGCCCTGCCATACGCCGCCGCCGAAAACGTCAGCCTGGACATCTTTCGGACGGTAGAAGACCGGCTCAAAGTCGCGGTCGTTGAGCGTCTTCTGGATCAGAAGCTCCGATTTCTTCAGGGCCTTGACGACGACCTTGACGCCGTGCGGCACGTGCAGGCAGTACGGGTTCTCGTCAAGCAGCGACTCGCGATGCATGAGCTCTTTCTTGCCATTCCAGCAGATCTCCACATCGCCCGTCGTGATGACGAAGGCCGTCTCCTGAAGGGGATCTTCGAACTCGACGATCTCGTTCTCATCCATCTCCTGGTAACCGATATCCATGAGCATATCGCTCTCGCGCGTCGTCATTGCATTGTAGCCGTGCTTGAGCTGACCTAAGCGACCGAATCTCATAATGCTGCCTCCCAATCCAATTCCGTGATGACTTTCTCGTCTTTATGTTCCTGCATGAAGGCGTCAATCTGCTCAACCGTCTGCATGGCATCTGAGCAGCTGTGGCTTGCGACGACCATAGCGGCGTGTGCCGTGCCGTGCTGCAGAGCCTGCGGCACCGTCCAGCCTGCGAGCAGGCCATAGACGAAGGCGCTGCCATACGCATCGCCGCCGCCGAACGACTTCAGCAACTTGATGTGGTACGACTCAACCTTGTAGGCCTTCTTGTCGGCCGTGTAAGCGATCGAGCCCTTCTTGCCGTGCTTGATGATGACGATCTTGGCACCCTGCTCGATGTACTTCTCGGCGATGACGTGATCTGCCGGCTCCGTTGCCTCCTCATCGAGACCTTCCGTGAGGTTGACCTCATCGCGCGAACCGATGATGACATCGGCCATGCTCGCGAGCAGCGAGTAGTAGATCTGGATGTCCTTCTTGCTGCGCCAGCTGTACGGACGGTAGTCGATATCGAAGATGACGCGCGTGCCATGTTTCTTGGCGTACTGGACAGCCAGCAGGCAGGCCTCGCGCGACGGGCTCTTCGAAAGCGCCGTGCCAGAGACGATCAGGATCTTGCTGTCGGCGATGTACTGCTCATCGACATCTTCCGGCGCAATCTCGAGGTCAGCGACCTGGTCGCGGTACATCAGGATGCTCGACTCCGTCGGGCTCTTGATCTCCGTGAACGTCAGGCCCATGCGCTCGCCGTTCTTGGCGCGCGTCATCCGGGACGTGTCAATGCCACGCTCATTGAAGTAATTGAGGACGAAGTCGCCGAACTGGTCGTCGGATACACAGCCGATGAAGCCGACGTTCTTGCCCAGTTTGTTGATGCCGACGGCTATGTTGCCCGGCGAACCGCCGAGGTACATGGAGAAGGTCTTGACCTTGTCCAAGGTGCGGTTCAGTTCATTCGGATTGAAATCCAGCGTGACGCGGCCAATCAGGACGACATCGCGTTTCTTGTTTTCATCAAAGCTAATGAGTGCCATATCTTTATCCTCCTCATGCCTTCTGTTCGAGACCGAAGATGTGCATGTGTTTCTTGACGTTCTCGCAGGTACCCTGTACGATGGCATCGCTGAAATCGAAGTACTTTGCCTGCGGGTTCGCTGCGGCGACTTCCTTGATCTTCGCAGCCGAGGCATCGTACGACGCCGTGGCGATGTTGATCTTCTGGATGCCGTTGGCAAGGCAATTCTTGAAGTCCTCTTCCGTCAGGCCCGTGCCGCCGTGCAGGACAAGCGGCGTCTTGACGGCTGCATAGATTTCCTTGAGGCGATCGATGCGGAGCTTCGGCGTCTCCTTGTAGTTGCCATGCGCCGTGCCGATTGCGACGGCCATCGCATCGATGCCGGATTCCTCGGCAAAGCGCTTGGCTTCCTCGACGCTCGTGACGAGGACATCCACGCTCTTGTAGTCGCCTTCCGCGCCGCCGACGCGGCCAATCTCACCTTCGACATCAGCGCCGTAGCGCTTCGCGAGCTTGACGACTTCCTGCGTGCGGGCGATGTTCTCATCGAGCGGATATTTCGAACCGTCGAACATGACGGACGTGAAGCCGAGGTCGAGCGCGAGCTTGATCGTCTCCATCGTGCTGCCGTGGTCGAGATGAACGGCCGTCGGCATCGAGCATTTCTTGGCGGCCGCGATCATCACAGGGCCAAGCAGGTCGAGCGGCGAGTAGCGCAGGCGGCCTTCGGCGATCTGCAGGATCAGCGGGGCCTGAAGCTCTTCCGCTGCCTTGATGGCTCCCATGGCCATCTCCATATCCGAGACATTAAACGCGCCGATCGCGTATGTGTTGTCCGGCTTGCTTATGAGGTCTGTCAAATGTACGAGTGGCATGACCACCCCTCCTATTCTATCGTGCGAATTCCCAGCTTATCAGAAGAGTTCCTTGTAGATCTCGATGAGCTGTTCCTTCGTCGGGATGCGCATCGTGTTCTGCGGGCTGCCGCTCTCGAGCGCATCGGAAGCCATCTTGTCGAGCTGTGCGAGGAAGTCTTCCTTCTTGAAGCCGCGCTGCTCGAGCAGGGACTCTGCCGACGGGATGCCGACTTCCTTGCAGAAGCGCGTGACCTCTGCGACGAATGCCTCAGCTGCATCGTGGTCCGGCGTAGCGTCATCCGCAACACCCATGACGCGGGCAATCGTGGCAAAGCGTGCCGTGTTCTCCTCGATGGCGAACTTCATGCAGGCTGGCAGCAGAATGGCATTCGAGACGCCGTGTGCGATGTGGAACAGAGCGCCGATCGGGCGGCTCATGCCATGGACGACCGTGACGGAGGCATTGTTGAAGGCGATGCCGGCTTCCGTTGCCGCGATGCTCATCTGCAGGCGGGCTTCGACGTTCTTGCCATCCTTGTAGCAGATTGGCAGGCTCTTGTGGATCTTCTTGATGGCCGAGAGGGCGAACGTATCGGTCAGCGGCTGTGCCTTGCGGCTCGTGTAAGCCTCGATCGAATGGCAGAGCGCATCGATACCCGTTGCAGCCGTGACAGATGGCGGAGCCGTCATCGTGAAGGTCGGATCGACAACAGCGAGAGCCGGGATGATGGACGGGCCGCCGAGCAGCATCTTGACGTTGTTCTCCGTATCAGCGATGATCGTGTTCTTCGTGACCTCAGAGCCCGTGCCAGCCGTCGTCGGGATGGCAACGAGATACGGGACCGGCATGTCGATGTTGACATGCATGAACTCGTTGATCTTCTTGCCTTCCGGCTGCGTCGACATGAACATGATGGCCTTTGCCGTATCCATCGGGCTGCCACCGCCGAGCGCGACGAGGAAATCGCAGCCTTCTTCACGGTATACCTTCAGGCCGGCATCGACGATCTTGTCCGTCGGCTCCGAATTGGCACCAGCGAAGGTGACATACGGGATATTCGCCTTGGCGAGTGCATTCTCGACTTTCGCCGCATTGCCGAACTTCACCATGAACTGATCCGTGACGATCAGGGCCTTCGTGCCCTTGCCCTGGATGTGCTGGCCGAGTTCTTCAATGACATTCGTACCCGAGATGATCTTTGCCGGAATCATAAACGTATAACCCATGTTTTCCACTCTCCATTCCAAACCACATTATATTGAGTTTATTATTGATAAACTTTTGATTATCTTATGGTTTAAATTTAATACTTTTAAGGATAATTGTCAATATAGTTTTGATGATTTAAGCAAGATTTTACCAAATCTCATGATTTCTGATAACTGCGAATAATCATTACGTTTCTTCCTTATAACTTAAAACAGTGCGCGTCATACGAAACGATATTTTTTCGTTTTTCCCTTGTACATCCCAATCGTTTCGATTATAATAAATTTATAAAACATACTCATAACATGATTATTTTTTGAATGTCTGTTGATGAAGTTTCACGAAACATGATTCACTGCGCGGAACTTCTGCAGACAGATAAAGCAGGTGATCCGCATGAAAATTGATCGAATCAATCGCATCCATGAAATGTTGCGTGATGTACACAACATTTCCATCAATGACCTCTGTGATACCTTTCAGGTCTCAAAAAACACCATACGCCGTGACATCGCAGAACTTGAACAACAGGGCATCATAAAAAAAGTCTACGGCGGCATCGTTCTTGCAGAGCCCTCCGGAAATCCGGAACCTTTTGCCTCCCGCGAAAGCCGCAATGCAGAAGCAAAAAAACAAGTGGCGCACATGGCAGCCGGATTTGTTCATGACGGAGACGTCATCTACATCGATTCAGGCACGACAACCATGCACATGATTCCGCATTTGACTGAGAAGCAACATCTGACCATTGTCACGGCCAGTGTTCATGTGATCAATGCCGCTTCCAATTATAGTAATCTCAATGTATTGGCTACAGGCGGGTCCCTGTTCTCGCCATCGAAAGCGTTTGTCGGGCCACAGGTCATACAGGTTTTACGCCGCTGCAACATATCAAAGGTTTTTCTTGCCAGTACAGGCATATCCCTCGAGCACGGAGCCACCAATGCTTCTCCGCTGGAATGTGAGATCAAACGCTGCCTCATTGAAAAGGACTGCAAACACTTCCTCCTTGTTGACGATTCCAAGTTCGATGTAGCGTCTCTGATGAGTTATTGTTCTTTAAAAGAGTTTCAATACATCGTCACCAACAGGCTTCCCCCTGAAAAATACCAATCATACTGTACCGCAAATCGTATCCAGCTCATCACGCCGGACACGATACACAAAAAGGAAGTCGAGAAACCCACAATGATGCGTTGATCAGCAATTGAACCGTTTAGGAGGTATTCTCATGAAAGAACAGCCCTTGTACATCGGCGGTCAGAAAGTCATAACCGAGAAGACCGTCCCTGTCTACAATAAAGAGACGAACGAAATCATTGCCGAGATTGCCGTCGCAGGCGAGGCGGAATGCCGTGCGGCCGTCAACGCGGCCGAGAAGGCCTTCCGAGAGGTCAAGCTCTCTGCCTACGAGCGCTACGAAATCATCCTCAAGGCCGCCAACCTCATGCGCGAGCGCACCGAAGAATTCGCCGCAGCGCTGTCGGCTGAAGCAGGCAAGCCGCTGCGCGATGCCCGCGGCGAGATCGGCCGCGCCTACCAGACGCTGATCCTCTCGGCAGAAGAAGCCAAGCGCCTCAAGGGCGAGACGATCCCGCTCGCCGGCGCGCCGGGCTGCCAGCACAAGCTCGCGTTTACCATCCGCCAGCCGCTCGGCGTCGTCTGTGCCATCACGCCGTTCAACTTCCCGGTAAATCTCGCCGCCCACAAGATCGGACCGGCGCTCGCGGCCGGCAACACCGTCATCTACAAGCCGGCCTCCGCCACGCCGCTGACGGCCGCCCTGCTCTGCGACGTCTTCCGCGAGGCGGGACTGCCGGCTGGCTGCCTCAACCTGCTGACCGGCCCCGGTGCACTCGTCGGCAAATACCTGACGAGGGATGCGCGCATCCGCATGTTCTCCTTCACGGGCAGCGTCCCCGTCGGCAAATCCCTGCAGGAAGCCGCCGGGTTCCGGCGCGTGGCTCTCGAGCTCGGCTCGAACTCCGCCAACATCGTGCATGAAGATGTCAAGGATGTCAAGAAAGTCGCCGAGCTCTGCGCAAAGTACGCCTTCCTCAACGCCGGCCAGGTCTGCATCTCCTGCCAGCGCGTCTACGTCTCGCGCAGCATCTACCAGGAATTCTGCAACTACGCCGTCGCCTTTGCCAAGACATTCAAGAGCGGCAAACTCAGCGACGAGTCGACCTGCCTCGGCCCGATGATTGCGGAAAAAGAAGCTGTCCGCATCGAAGGATGGGTCAAGGATGCCGCAGCCGCCGGTGCCAAGGTACTGACCGGCGGCCACCGCCACGGTGCCTTCTACGAGCCGACCATTCTCACCGATGTAACACCCGACATGAATGTCGTCAAAAACGAGGCATTTGCCCCCGTCTTCTCGATCATCCCCTACGACACGATTGAAGAAGCCGTCGCCGGCGTCAACAACTCCCGCTACGGCCTGCAGGCCGGCGTCTTCACAAGCGCTCTCGCCATCGCCCACTACGCAGCCGAGCATATCGAAGCAGGCGGCGTCGTCATCAACGACGGCTCCAGCTTCCGCATGGACAACATGCCGTACGGCGGCGTCAAGGACAGCGGCATAGGCAAAGAAGGCCCCGAGTACGCTATCCGCGAACTCACGGAAGAAAAGACCATTATCATGAATTTCGATTGAACTAGAGAAACGAACCGACTGCATGGATTCCATGCAGCCGGTTTTTTTGCACACATCTACGGTCAAGCATGAGGACCTGTTTTGGCTTCGGTGTTCCGTCGAATGCGCTCCGACACCAAAAAGAGGACAGGAATGATCCTGTCCCCGTAAAAAAGATTGAGAGGTTGTCATCCATGGATGACGTCGGTGTATTCGGGATAGTCGCGCAGGCGGTCGACTGGCGGAAAGCCGACGGCGCCGGTGAAGCGGCCGCGTTCCCAGTCGGGGCGCGTCGACCAGAACATATCCGTAAAATCGCGTCCATTTGAAGCCACAACCTGATAACTCAAAAGCTCCGGCACAAAAGTGCCATCCGGACCTACTTCAGCCGAAAACTCCGTTACAATACGCAAAAACTGCGCTTCCGGCAGACCGGAAAGATCAACATAATTCGTTCCATTTTTAAGGACGATCTGCCTGCTCCCCTTGACCGTTGCCATATCATCCGATACTTCGACCGTAGCCTTCAGCCCTGCCTGCAGCGGTAAATTCGTTCTGGCTTTCAACTGCGTAAAGCGCCAATATTTTTTCTGCGTCTTAAAGGATGTGTTGTAAATGGCCGGATGACGCCATTCTGTCGTATGCGTACCTACCTTGAGAATATTGCGGAAATCCAGCCATACAGCAAGAGCTTCACGTTTTGGCCCCTCCGCTTCCGGATTCTCGCAGATTTCCCGATTTTCTTCCGCAGTCAGTCCTTGTTCATAGAAGCGGACCTGTCCGATCCGCCCCGGCAGATGAGTAAAATATTTGGGGCGGCCAATATCGGGGATTACGTGGCCAATATAAGAATAACCGACAAAAATCGGCTGATCCGCCCACTGACGGATCTCACTTTCCGCTGAGACGCCGGCAACATGCGCCAGCTGCTGCCCATCACAATAGGAATCACCGCCGGCTTTCTTATCAAACGTCATCGTATACTGAGCCCAGCTGCCAACCTTTGCTTCTCCGCCCTGCCAGGAATATTCTGTAATATCATGGCAGATGCCCCATTTCAATCCACCGGTACGTTCCACTACCATGCGCAGACAGTACGTCGCTCCCCATCCGACCGATTTTCCACGAACCATCAGCGGATTATGTCCCATCTCACTGGCTCTTGCCAGACGCTCGATGTTCGCCCACACCATACCAGTAAAGCCCTGCGGTGCTTCAAGATCACGGCTCGCGGGAATCTCAATATAGTCACCATACTGTTCAAGAGCCACTTCCATGTGTCCATCGATCTCACGAACTTTCGGAGAACCATGCAGCAGCGCTGTATGTCCGCGGCCGGATTTATCCAAAATGCGCGGGATAATACGAATACCGCCTTCTATGGATACCTCTTTGGGAAGCTGGTCGGCGATACTGACCTGATATTCGCCGCCCTGCTGAAATTTATAATGAAACTCGATATAACATTTCTCATGAGCGCGAAAAAACAGACTTTTCGTTTCCGCTATGCGCTGATTGATATAGAGCGGCACCGAAACAAAAATCTCATGATCGAGATTATTGGTCGCCTCAATCCCCGCAATCATTGCAGTCCACCCTTTAATAAAAATGACAATTTTTTACTTTCCAAAAAACCAGCAATTAAATAGAAAATCAACATATCTAATACGGTAATAAGCAGCATTACAGTAATAACTATGTAATTAGCTTTCAAAATAATTAAGGTAATAGTTTCAATTATTCCTAAGAATAATAAGAATAGAAATTCATATTTATAACAATCAATGCGCTTATAACCTAATAACCTTTTTA
>SFOL01000005.1 GCA_004552385.1 Bacteroidales bacterium
CAACCTGTTTGACACCCCCACCCTCGTCTGCTCCACCGCCAAGTTGGATGCCAACGACCTGGTGACAGCCCCCACTCGGACGGAGATTGTGAAAACGCTCACGCACGACCAGGTGAGGCGGTATTACGACACGGGGGTCGACAGGCTGACCTTCGAAACGACGGTGACGACCGAGGACACGGGCGACAGGTTCGTAAAGATATACAAGAGCTACGGGATCAAAACCAAAGTGACAGTGGACATAGCGAGCAGCGCGACAAAGAAGTAATATGAAAAATAGATTAATACCCATAATAGCCGCGTTGGCCTGCACGAGCGCAGCCGGCCAAGTGTCTCACACGCTATACTATATGGAGAGCGTGCCCCAGACCAACATACTGAACCCGGCCCGCCAGCCTCGCGCCAACAAGTACATCTCCGTGCCGGGCGCCAACGCCTACGTCGCGGCCAGCACCAACCTGCGCCCACTGGACTTTTTCCAGAAAGACGGCGACAAGTGGCTGACCCCGCTGAACAACGGCTTCGACTACGACGACCTGTATGACAATTATAAAAAACGCCTGGCCATAGACGCCAACGTCAACATAGGCATCTTGAACTTCGGATGGCGCACGTCGGATGGCAACTACTGGACGTTCTCGCTAAGCGAGCGCGTCAGCGCCGACGCGGCCCTGCCCGCCGACCTGCTTAAGATAGGCGACAGGGGTCTGCCGAGCGGCACCGTCTTGGACTTTGCCACTCTGGGAATATCCGCCATGGCCTACAGTGAGCTTGCGGCCTCATACTCCTACGCATTTGACGACCAGTGGACTTTCGGGGCCAGGGCAAAAGTCCTGGCGGGCTCGGCCGCGGCAAAGATGAGGAACTCAAAGTTCAGCATCCGCACGGGCGAGGACAAGTGGCACGTGGAGACGGACCTTGAGATCCTGACGTCATTCCCACTTGAGACGACGGGATGCATAAAAGAGGACGGCACCGTGGAGTTCGATTCGGTGGACGTACGTGAGTTTGACGAGGACAGAGACCTCATAAAGCACCTGATCCCGAGCTTGAAGAACCCAGGCTTCGGCATAGACCTGGGCGCGACGTACAAGTTCAACGACAACATCCGCTTCTCGGCCTCGGTGACGGACCTCGGCTTTATAAGCTGGGGGAGGGACGTGAGCAGATTCAAGTCGGACGGAGACTTCGACTTTCATGGCATTAACTACAACCTTGACAACCCTGAGCACAACGACGACTTTCAGAATGCAGTGGACGACGCAGTCGACTCAGTGCTGACCAATTGCCAAGTGACCCTTAACCACAGTCGTTTCGCTACAGGCTTGCGACCCTCAGTATACCTCGGCGCGGAATATACGCCGGTCTACTTTCTGAACCTCGGCTTCCTGTCTCACACCAAGTTCCACCCCACCCACAGGGTGAACCAGGACTTCAACATCTCGGCGACCCTGAACCCCTACAAGTTTCCCGCCTCGGCCACATTCGGCTACACGATAAACACGTTAGGTCTGAGCTCGGCCAGCTTCGGGCTGGCAGTGCGCATGGGCGTCTTGCAGTTCTACGCCATGACGGACTACATTCCGGCCAAGTATAACGTCTATAAGACGACAGACGGAGACGAGATACCGGCGCCACACAACATCTCGAACGTCAACGTCTCGGTCGGACTCAACCTCCTCTTCGGATCGAAGGGATACCGCGACCGCCCGATGACGCAGACCAGCAGCATAATAACCGAATAGGCGTGCCACGGACTGAAAAAAAAGCGACCCGCCGCCGCACATCGTGTCGAAATTGATTATATTTGCAATACGAAGATGCGCGTGAGGAGCGGATACGCGGCCTGGCGCCATCGGGGGGCGAGAACGAAAAAAAAAGCCGCATCGGATTTTTGATCGTTAAACTCAACATTAACACTGAAACGGGCGACGCTTTAATCGTTATAATGGCGGGCTTCGCCACCGCGAGGTGGTTCGCTATATGCGACGGGAAGATTACAGAATAACGTGGCACCCAAATCCTATTTAATAGGAGTTTAAACATCCAATAAGGTGCGGCCCCTTATAACCCAGCCCCGGTTGCGACGTGGTCGCAACCGGGGCTGTTCGCATTGGGATAAACAAGCGAGGGAGCGAAAAGAAACAAAAAGGCGAGACGCTCGTAAGAAAGGTCTGAGTTCCGTCAGGACACACAAAAAAAACACACAATACACAATAAATCAGGGAAATGAGACTATCAAACAAGATGATTGCCGAGATGATCGGCACCTTCTGGCTCGTGTTCGCCGGATGCGGCACAGCCTTGTTCGGGAACGTCGGCTTCCTCGGCGCAGCCTTGGCGTTCGGGCTCACAGTCTTGACCATGGCCTACGCCATAGGCCACGTGTCTGGCGCCCACTTGAACCCCGCCGTGTCGCTCGGCGTATTCGTGAATGGCCGCATGACGGCCCGCGAGATGCTGGGCTACTGGGTGTCTCAGTTTGTCGGCGCATCTCTCGCGGCAGCCATACTTTACACCATAGGCTCCTCCATTGAAGGGTGGCAACCGGGCGTTTTCGCCGCCAACGGCTACGGCGCCAACTTTGCCAACGCTGCCGGCGAGAACTACATGTGCGCGAGCGCGGTCGGAGCATTCATCACCGAGGCCGTGTTGACTTTCATCTTCCTGCTCGTCATACTTGGAGCGACCGACAGCCGTGCGCACAACAAGTTCGCCGGCATTGCAATCGGCCTGTGCCTGGCCCTCATCCATCTGATTTCCATCCCGTTGACCAATACAAGCGTCAACCCCGCCCGTTCTTTCAGCCAGTGCCTTTTCTCATCGGTCGACGGTTGGAGCGCATGGGGCGACCTTTGGCTCTTCATCGTGGCTCCGATGGTAGGCGCCGCCCTGGCCGGCCTCGCATATAACGCCTACTCGCCCAAGACGAGCGAGTAGTTGCCGCACGGCAAGCCCTACGGATTTAAGGGGCGTGGCCTCGCAATCATTCAGCATCGACATGATTGCGAGGCCACGCCTTTCTGTGTGAAATAGGCATAATTAGAGAATAGCGGAAGTAGGAATACCGCTCTTTTTGCTACTTTCGCGTATAAAAAGAAAATTTCCAAATGCAGACGATGTTTGAATGCACGGTTCGCTACAGCAAGCCCATAGAGGGGTCTGACAAGCAGAAGCGCGTCAATGAAGTGTACCTGTTCGACGCTCTGACTTATACCGAGGCCGAGAAGCGCGCATACGAGAAGCTGCCCGAGATAATATCGGGCGACTTCATGGTGACGGGCATACGCAAAGCCCGCTACGCCGAGGTGATACCTTGCGAGGAGGGCGGCTACTGGTACAAGGTCAAGACCTCTTTCATACTGGTTGACGAGAACTCCGGCAAAGAGAAGCGCGTGAGCCAGACGGTCCTCACCCTGGCCGAGGACATAAAGGACGCCATAGACCGGACCAACGAGGCCCTTAACGACACGCCAGACTTCATGATAAAGGCCGTCAACGAGAGCAACATCCTCGACTTCTTCCCATACATGGAGAAGCATGACGACGAGCCGCCAGCGGACCGCGAGATCTCGCGCCGCCCAGCCACGGAGGCCGAGCTTGCAGCGGCGATGCAGAGCCGCCAGTAGGAGCCCAACGGGGCGCAGGGGCGGGAGACAAAAATGGCGGCGCAAACAGCCGCGCCAAGACCACGTAACCGACACACCTAACCTATAATCAACCTGAAAAAACAACAAAACGACATGGCAACATCACACCCGCGCGGGCTGTACCTTCTCTTTGCCACAGAGATGGCCGAGAGGTTCAGTTATTACGGAATGCGCGCACTCTTCGTGCTATACCTGGTGGCGGCGTTTTTTGACGCGCCCACGGCATCTCAGATTTACGGATCATACACAGGCCTCGTATACCTGACCCCCCTGCTTGGCGGCTACATAGCCGACCGCTATTGGGGCAACAACCGCTCAATAATAGTTGGCGGCCTCACTATGGCTGTCGGGCAGTTCCTGCTCTTCGTTTCCGCATGTCTCGTCAACCAGTCGATATTCAGCGAAGGCGGGGCAATAGACGCAAGCGTGGACAACGGGCTTTCGCGCTTCTTCCTGCTCGCCGGCCTCGTCGCCCTGATTCTGGGCAACGGATTCTTCAAGCCTAACATCTCGACCATGGTGGGAGACCTGTATGACCGCGGCGACACCCGTAAGGATTCGGCTTTCACCATATTCTACATGGGCATCAACCTGGGCGCGTTCATCTCCCCGTTCATATGCGGCACCTTAGGCGAGGGAAGTTGGGACAACCTGTCCCCCTTCAAGTGGGGTTTCCTATGCGCCGGCATAGCCATGGTAATCTCTGTCGTCATTTTCTCAACGCTCAAGAAGAAATACCTCGTGACGCCCGAAGGCCTGCCTATCGGTCTGCCCCCCGCCGTCTCCGCGCTCCGTCAGGAGAAGGAGCACGAGGAGGAGGAAGAGCACAAGTCGGCTCCAGCGCGAGAGAACTCCCCGATAAGGAAATGGGGCAGCCTCATAGGCTGCGTAGCCCTTTTCTGCTTGTTCTCATTCTGGGGAGCAGACGACGCCTCGAAAGTCTCGGTAAACGATTACATCTCGGCGGCAATCAACTCGATAGCCATAGTGCTACCCATATTCATCATAACCGACAGGGGGCTGACGACGCACGAGAAGAAGCACATCGGCGTGATATACATCATAGCCGTGTTCGTCATATTCTTCTGGTCGGCCTTCGAGCAGGCTGGTTCTTCACTGACCATATTCGCGAAGGACAATGTGGACCGCAACATAATGGGTGGCGAGTTCAAGGTGACTTGGTTCCAGTCAATCAACCCTATAGTCGTCGTCTGTTTCGCCCCCATCATGGCCGCGTTATGGTCATTTCTGGGCAAGAGGGGGCTTGAGCCGGCCAGCCCCGTGAAGCAGGCGATAGGCTTGGCCCTGCTGTCCGTAGGCTACATAGTCATAGCCGTGGCCACCAATGGCGTAGACCCGAGCGTCAGGATTTCAATGTTCTGGCTTATAGCCCTTTACTTTCTCCACACGATAGGCGAGCTCAGCCTCTCGCCCATAGGGTTGTCGATGGTCAACCAGCTTAGCCCGGCGCGCTTCGCGTCGTTGCTCATGGGCGTGTGGTTCATGAGCAACGCGGCGTCGAACATCCTGATGGGCCAGCTGGCCACGCTCCTGCCTGTCGCCGGCAGCGCTCCGAAGAGCTTCATGGGATATGAGGTTGTGACACTGACTGACTTTTTCACCCTCTTCGCCGTGATGGCCGGAGTGGCCTCACTGCTGCTTTTCGCCCTCTGCCCCGTCTTGAAAAAGATGATGAAATGAGCGGGAGGCGCTCCTAATTAAATAAAGAAAAACAACGACATCCCGATGAAATCAGGCTTCGTAAACATCGTCGGCAACCCCAACGTCGGCAAGTCGACGCTCAGCAACATATTGGTGGGCGAGCGGCTCTCCATAATAACCTCGAAGGCTCAGACGACGCGCAAGAGGATAATGGGCATAGTGAACGGCGACGACTACCAGGTGGTGTTCTCCGACACTCCGGGCGTCCTAAAGCCCAACTACCGCCTCCAGGAGGCTATGCTCGACTACTCGCGCGAGGCTCTGAAGGACGCCGACGTGCTGATATACGTGACCGACGTCGTAGAGAAGCCGGACAAGTATGACGACTTTCTGAAATCAGTGGAAGGGCTGGAGGTCCCGGTCATCGTCATAATAAACAAGATCGACCTGACCAATCAGGAGGATCTCGAGAAGAAGGTGGACTATTGGCACGAACAGCTGCCCAGCGCAGAGATCATACCCGTCTCGGCCAAACACGGGTTCAACACGAAAGTCATCCTGGACCACATCGTGGACCTGCTGCCCGACGCTCCGCCATACTTCGACCGCGACCAGCTGACCGATAAGAGCACCCGCTTCTTCGTGACGGAGATAGTCCGCGAGAAGATATTGCTCTATTACGCCAAAGAGATCCCCTACTCCACTGAGGTGGAGATAGAGGAGTTTCACGAGGAGGACGATCGCGCGGAGATCCACGCCACCATCCACGTGACCCGCGAGAGCCAGAAGGGCATCATAATAGGCAAGGGCGGCGTGGCCATAAAGAAACTCGGCATGGTGTCGCGCCGCGACATTGAGAAGTTCCTCGGCAAGAAAGTGGACTTGCGCCTGTTTGTCAAAGTGACAAAAGACTGGCGAGACAAAGATGCGACCTTGAAGCAGTTCGGCTACGACGTCAGGTAGGAGCGCAGGAGACCCGGATAACAAACTGAAAAAAAACACAGGCTTACAGAAAAAGACTATGAAGACAGAGAACAGACTTCAGCAAGCGGTGGCAAACGCCCTCAAGAGCCTCTACGGGGCCGAGGTGTCAGCCGACAGCATACAGGTGACGGTAACCCGCAAAGACCAGAAAGGCGACTACACCGTCGTTGTATTCCCGCTGCTAAAGATATCTCACAAAAAGCCGGAGGAGACGGGCGCGGAGATTGGCGCGTACTTGAAAGCCAACGAGCCTATCGTGGCAGAGACCGAGACAATCAAGGGCTTCTTGAACCTGACACTCTCAAACGAGTTCTGGGCCGGCGTGGTGGACAACGCGGAGGCCGACGCCGACTACGGATACGTGAGGGCCGGCCAGGGAGCGCCTCTGGTTATGATAGAATACTCATCACCCAACACAAACAAGCCCCTCCACCTCGGCCACATACGCAACAACCTTCTTGGTTTCTCGCTCTCGCGCCTTCTCGAGGTATGCGGCAACAAGGTGGTGAAGACCAACATAGTCAACAACCGCGGCATCCACATATGCAAGAGCATGCTGGCCTGGCAGAAATGGGGCGACGGCGCCACGCCCGAGAGCACGGGCCAGAAAGGCGACCACCTGGTGGGTGACTACTACGTGCGCTTTGACAAGGAGTACAAGGCTGAGGTCAAGAAGCTCATAGAGGGCGGAATGACCGAGGAGGAGGCCGAGGAGAAAGCCCCGCTGATGCAAGAGGCTCGCGAGATGCTGCGCAAGTGGGAGGCGGAAGACCCCGAGGTCCGCGCGTTGTGGAACCGGATGAACGAGTGGGTCTACGCCGGCTTTGACGAGACGTATAAGGCCCTCGGCGTTGACTTTGACAAGATATATTACGAGAGCGACACGTACAAAGTGGGCAAGGGCCTCGTGTTGAAAGGACTGGAAGAGGGGCTCTTTTACCGCCGCGACGACGGCTCGGTCTGGGCCGACCTCTCGAAGGAGGGGCTCGATGAGAAGCTGCTGCTGCGCAAGGACGGCACGAGCGTGTATATGACTCAGGACATAGGCACGGCCCGCATCCGCTTTGACGAGTACCCCATAGACAAGATGGTATACGTCGTCGGCAACGAGCAGAACTACCATTTCCAAGTCCTGGCCATCTTGCTTGACCGCCTGGGCTTCAAGTGGGGCAAGGATCTGGTACACTTCTCATACGGCATGGTGGAGCTGCCCAACGGCCGAATGAAGAGCCGCGAGGGCACCGTCGTAGACGCTGACGACCTTGTGGCCAGCATGATAGACACCGCCCGCGAGATGAGCAAGACCGTAGGCAAGCTGGACGGGCTGAGCGAGGCGGAGGCTGAAGACGTGCACCGCATCCTCGCACTCGGCGCTCTGAAATACTTCCTCCTCAAGGTCGACCCCAAGAAGAACATGACGTTCAACCCGGCCGAGAGCATAGACTTCAACGGGAACACGGGTCCGTTCGTACAATACTCCTACGCGCGAGCCATGTCGGTCCTCCGCAAGGCGGCAGAGGCGGGAGTCACCCCGGCCGAGAAGATAGCCCCGGCTTGCCTTGACTCGAAGGAGCTCGAGGTCATAAGGCAGATAGAGCAGTTGCCTGTCGTCGTGGCCGAGGCCGGCAAGGCTTACAGCCCCGCCCTGATAGCCAACTACGCATTCGAAATGGCAAAGACATTCAACCAGTTCTACCACGACTGCCCCATCATGCGCGAGGAAGACCCGTTGCGCAAGGCCAACCGCCTGCTCCTCTGCAAAGTGAGCGCCAAGGTCTTGAAGAACGCGCTTTGGATTCTCGGCATAGAGGTGCCTGCCCGCATGTAGGCAAGCCGCATAATTTATTTAACATAACCGCAAGCCGTGGTTCTCCGTATAAGACGTGAGAATTGCGGCTTGTGGTTTGTCATGGCATAGCCACAAACATGAGAGCGGCGCCGCACGCCCACCATACTTGCCAATAGATTTTTTTTTACCTATCTTTGCAAGTGCGGATTTCGGACAGAAAGAACGGACTACGTCATTCAAAGTGAGCAGCTAAACACAAAAAGTTTATCATGAACACATTAATACCGGGCACGAACAGGACTCCGACCATATCATTTAACGATGGCGTGCTGACCATATCGGGACGTTCTTATATGGAGAACTCGGTGGAGTTCTACGCGCCAATAAAGAAGTTGATTGACGAGGCAGAGGGCCCGATAGTTGTGGAGATCAGCCTTGACTTCTTCAACACGAGCAGTTCCAAGTGCCTTATGGACTTGCTCACGCTGGTGGACAAGAAGTGCATAGCCGGCCAGGACTGTAAGGTAAAGTGGAGCTACAAGGCTGACGACGAGGACATGAAGGACAGCGCGGAGGAGTTCCGCGACATCCTACATCACGTCCCCGTGGAGCTTGAGGAGATAGACGACTAACCGCCAGAGCGGCGAACTCAGGCACTTCCGACAGCGACTTCGTGCAGCCCCGCGCAGTGAAGACGTCGAGGCGTAGCGCATGGTGTCCGCATATAAATTCAAAACATATCTTTGATGGAGATAATCTGTGAGAATACAGATCGGAGCCCGCTTATCACGATAGAGGGAGACGAGCTGACATTGAGAGGACGTTCATACATGGACAACGCCGTCGAGTTCTACCGCAACCTGATAGCGAGGGTGGGCGGCATGAAGTTTGAGAAGCTGGACGTCGTAGTCAACCTTGAATATTTCAACACGAGCAGCTCCAAGTGCCTGCTTGAGTTGTTCCACTCTTTCGAGAAGATAGCCCACGACGGGCGGCCGGTGCGAGTATTCTGGTACCACTCGCCAGATTGTCCGGACTTGGAGGAGGCGGGAGAGGATTATCGTGACCTCGTGACCACCATCCCATTTGAGCTGGTTGAGGTTCAAAAGTAGAGGCTAAAAGGATCTAAAGGCGCACGCCCCGCAAATCATGCGGGGCATGCGCCTTTTACGTATCACAGATAGAACATGACATGAAGACAAGAGGACTCATAACCGCATTGGCCGTAGCCATAACGGCAGCCGCCGGCTCGTCATGCACAGAAGAAGAGACCACCCGCAGCCACGAGCTACTGACAAAAGATTGGCTATTCGCCTTGACAGACTCGGCCGACAGCCTGCAAGATGCCTACGAGCCCAACTTTCCCGACGAAGGATGGCGGCGTCTCGACCTGCCGCACGACTGGGCCATAGAGGGGACCTTCTCCGAGAGCAACCCTTCGGGCGTCGGCGGAGGCGCTCTGCCGGGCGGGATGGGTTGGTACAGGAAAACGATAGACGTGACCCGCAAAGACCTTGAGGGGCGCGTGTTCCTTGAGTTCGACGGCATATACATGAACGCCACCGTGTTCGTAAACGGGATAAAAGAGGGCTACCGCCCATACGGCTACTCGTCGGTAATATATGACGTGACGCCAGACCTGACGGAGGGGAGGAACGTGATAGCCGTGAGAGTGGACAACACAGACCAGCCGAACTCTCGGTGGTACAGCGGCTGCGGCATATACCGCAACGTGTGGATAACCAAGACGGCGAAAGTCCACGTGGCGCCTTGGGGCACATGGGTCCGCACGCCCCTTGTGAACGAGGCCAAGGCTGACGTGCTCATGACGACGACCGTCGCCAACGAGAACGAGTATGACGTGGACGTGGACGTCGAGACCATCGTGACAGACCCCAAGGGGAACGCGGTCTCGACCAAGACGAGCACAGTCCGCATAGAGGCGGGCAAGAAATCGGAGGTGGAGCAGAACCTGCGCGTGGCGACACCCGAGATGTGGGATGTCAAGTCGCCCTCGCTCTACACGGCGCATACGAAACTTTCCGTAGGCGGTCAAGTGGTGGACAACTACGAGACCCGCTTCGGCATACGTAGTTTTTACTTTGAGCCCGAGCGCGGCTTCATACTTAATGACAGGAACGTGAAGCTGAACGGTGTGTGCCTGCACCATGACCTTGGCTGCCTTGGCTCCGCCATAAACAAGAGGGCGCTGGAGCGCCAACTTGACATGCTGGCCGACATGGGGTGCAACGCAATCAGGTGCACCCACAACCCGCCCGCGCCGGAGCTTCTCGACCTGTGCGACGAGAGGGGCTTCCTCGTCATCGACGAAGCGTTTGACATGTGGCGGCGCAAAAAGACCGAGCGCGACTACGCCAGATTCTTTGACGAATGGCACGAGCGCGACCTGACGGACATGATACGCCGCGACCGCAACCACCCGAGCATCATAGCCTGGAGCATAGGCAATGAGGTCTTGGAGCAGTGGGACGAGACCGACATGGTAAGCGACGACGCGCAGCAGGCCAATCTGGACATAGCCATGGGCCGCGGCGGCCAGCAGTCGGCCAGCAAGCTGACGGAGGGTGCGGCACTGTGCCGCCACTTGAGCGACCTGGTGAAGAAATTCGACCCCACGCGCCCGGTTACCGCGGGCAACAACGCCGTGGAGCCGACCAACAACCTCTTCAAATCGGGCGCGCTGGACCTCATAGGCTTCAACTATCACAACGACAACTTCGACTCTGTGCCCTACCTGTTCAAAAACAGCCCGTTCTACGTCTCGGAGAGCAACTCTGCCCTTGCGACGCGCGGATATTACAAGATGCCGAGCACGAGAGTGTTCATCATGCCGGACGACTGGCGCCACAACAGCAAAGACCCGAGCCTGAGCTGCTCATCGTTTGACAACTGCCACGTGCCCTGGGGCTCGACCCACGAGCGCACGATGATCCAGGTTCGCGACAACGACTTCATTGCAGGCCAGTTTGTGTGGACTGGCTTCGACTACCTCGGCGAACCCACCCCGTACGGATGGCCAGCCAGGTCGTCATACTTCGGGATAATAGACCTTGCGGGCATTCCCAAAGACGCCTATTACCTGTACCAGAGCGAGTGGCAGACAGAGAAGACGGTGCTCCACCTGTTCCCCCACTGGAACTGGAAGACCGGAGAGGAGATTGACGTGTGGTGCTACTACAACAATGCTGACGAGGTTGAGCTGTACGTGAACGGCCGCTCGGCTGGCAAACGCGCAAAGGACAAGAACACGCTGCACGGTTTCTGGAGGGTCAACTTCGAGCCGGGCGAGATAAGGGTGGTGAGCCGTAGCGAGGGGCGCGCGGTGGCGGAGCAACGCATAAAGACTGCCGGCCGCCCCGCAAAATTGAGACTGACGCCGGACCGCACGCGCATACACGCCGACGGTGATGACTTGTGCTACGTGACGGTGGAGGTGACTGACGCTGACGGCAACCTGTGCCCGACGGCGCAAAACGAGATACACTTCTCGGTGGAAGGCGTCGCTCGCATAGAGGGCGTGGACAACGGCTCGCCCATAAGCCTCGAGCCTTTCAAGGCCGACAAGCGCAAGGCCTTTAACGGCAAATGCATGGTCGTGCTCCGCAGCAACGGCGAAGCGGGCAACGTCCGCCTCCGCGCGACTTCTGACGACATGGAGAGCGGCGAGACCACGATAAACAGCCTCGACGCGCAGACATACTGAAACTGAGCGAGAAGCGATACTGCCACCCGGCAAAACGCCGAGGCGGACGAATAAAGAGACGGGAGGTAAGCACTTCCCGCCTTTTTTATTATTTTTGACTTTCGATACACAACGAAACCACCCAAATGACAAAAGACGTAGTCATAATCCCGACATATAACGAGAAAGAGAACATAACGGCCATAATAAACGCCGTATTCTCTCAGCAGCACGACTTCCACATCCTGATAATAGACGACGGCTCGCCAGACGGCACGGCAAACATCGTGAAAGACATGATGACAAAGTACACCGACGAGTTGTTCCTAATAGAGCGCCAAGGCAAGCAAGGGCTTGGCACGGCCTACCTGACAGGCTTCAAATGGGCCCTGGAGCATGGCTATGACTATGTTTTCGAGATGGACGCCGACTTCTCGCACGACCCCGACGACCTCATCCGCCTGCTCGACGCTTGCGTTGACGAGGGTGCAGATCTGGCCATAGGCTCGCGCTACGTGTCGGGCGTAAACGTGGTCAACTGGCCCATGGGGCGCGTCTTGATGTCGTACTTCGCCTCGGTCTACGTAAGGCTCGTAACGGGCATGGACATAAAAGACACTACAGCCGGCTTCAAATGCTACAGCCGCAAAGTCCTGGAGGCCATAGATTTGGATAATGTCCACCTAAAGGGTTATGGTTTCCAGATAGAGATGAAATTCACCACGTGGAAACTCGGTTTCAAGATAAAGGAGGTTCCCATAATTTTCACGGACCGCAAGCAAGGCAGCTCAAAAATGAGCGGCGGCATATTTAACGAGGCCGTGTGGGGCGTGATTGGGATGAAACTAAGAAGCCTGTTTCACACGTATAAAAGGGGCGGCCGAGCGTAGAGTACGCACCAGGCGGCCACACAAGAATGGCATACACATAATCACAGCGAGGCATGGCAAAATGCAACGTATCCACCCTGATACGCGATGCGCAGATTGTGGCCGACGGCCGTGTGCGCCGCGGCAGCGTGGCGATAGGAGCCGACGGGCGCATAGCCGGCGTATATGCTGACGGCGAGGCTCTGCCCTCGGCAGATGACATAGTCGAGGCGGCGGAGCTGTATCTGCTCCCCGGCGCCATAGACGACCACGTGCACTTCCGCGACCCGGGCTTAACCCACAAAGCCGACATGGGGTCGGAATCGGCCGCGGCGTTGCTGGGCGGAGTGACATCGGTGCTCGACATGCCGAACACCATCCCGCAGACGACAAGCGTCAGGGCGTGGGATGACAAGATGGCGAACGCGTCGGGGCGCATGCTCACCAACTACGCGTTTTACATAGGGGCGACGAACAGCAACGCCGACGAGCTGCTGCGCGCCGACTATGGCAAAGTGTGCGGGATAAAAGTATTCATGGGCTCGTCAACCGGCGGCATGCTGGTGGACTCCGACGCGTCGCTCCGCAAAATATTCAGCGGCGCCCCCACCCTGATTGCCGCCCATTGCGAGGACGAGAGCATAATAAAGGCAAACAGCGAGTCCGCCAAGGCAAAATACGGCAATGACGTCCCGTGGAGCGAGCACGCCGCCATACGCTCACACCGCGCCTGCTACGCCTCGAGCCACATGGCGGCGGAGCTGGCGCGCGAGACTGGCGCGCGCCTGCACATAATGCACATAACGACCAAGCAGGAGCTCGACCTGCTGGACGACGGCGCCGACAGGCGCATAACGGGCGAAGCCTGTCCGGCCCATCTGTGGTTCCACACGGAGGACTATGACACACTCGGCCCGCTGATCAAGTGCAACCCCGCCGTGAAAACATTCGCCGATCGTAACGCCCTGCGCATGGCGGTGTCGTCTGGCATAATAACGACCATCGGGACAGACCACGCCCCGCACACCCTTGACGAGAAGACGGGCCACGACTATTGGCACACGCCATCAGGGATGCCCATGATAGAGCATTCGCTGCAACTGATGCTCCGCCTGGCCGACGAGGGATGGTGGAGCTACCCGACCGTGGCGGCACGCATGGCGGAAGGCGTGGCGGACCTCTATGGGATAGAAGACCGCGGGCACATACGCGAGGGACAATGGGCGGACATAGCCCTCGTGAGCAAAGAGCCGTACGTGGTGGGCAACGTGGCATATAAGTGCGGATGGACTCCACTAAAAGGCTTAATGCTGAACCATCGAGTGGTCAGGACGTACGTGAACGGCGTGCTGACTCAGAAAGACGGGAGGCTGACGGGGCAAAAGGCATCGAAAGCCATGACATTCAAACCCAGAAGATAGAAGAACAGAAGCAGACGATGAGAACACGAAGCAAAATCATAATGGCCACGGCCGCCCTCGCCTTGGGGCTGCAATCGTGCGAGACTGGGCAACCCGGAAAAGACGCACGCCGCGAGGATGCCGCCGAGGAAAACATAATAGAGTACATGGTCTTCCTCAAGCCGCAAGACATGCGAGACCCGTACGCCCACGAACTTTACGACTCGTTTGACCGCGAGGCCTTCGTCGACTCCGTCTTCGCGTCGGTCTATCAGCATCACGCCATTGTGACGGACGAGAATGGCGACACGCTGAGCCTCGAGACGATAAAGGAGCGCGAGGTTACCGACCCTCGATACTCACATGACAAGGTTGCCGGCATACGGTTCCGCGAGGCGTGGAGCTTCGACCCTCAGACCAAGACGATGACGAAGAAAGTGAAGAGCATGCTCGTGGGTTACGAGTTTGTGGACGACAGCGTCATCGTGGCCATCCGCCCGGCGTTTATGATAAACTTTGACAATTAAAAAAGAAGAGAACCGTGAAGAGACTTGTCTCAATACTCATGGCGGCGAGTGCCGCATTCAGCAGCGCGACATCGCAAACGATAAGCGTCGTCTACACGACCGACGTTCATGGCGCAGTGTTCAACTATGACTTTGTTCACGACACGATAGCCACCTACAGCATCGCTAACGTATATTCCTACGTAAGTGCTGTCCGAGACACGTCAAAGAACGTTATCTTGCTCGACAACGGGGATTTTTTGCAGGGCTCGCCAGCCGTATATTACTACAACAATGTCGACACGGCCGGCATAAACGTCATGGCGCGGATATTCAACTACATGAAATATGACGCAGTGTGCGTGGGCAACCATGACATCGAGGCCCGCCACAGGGTGTATGACAAGGTGGCGAAAGAGATAAAGGCCCCAGTGCTGAGCGCAAACATAAAGGACGTCAAGACCAACGCCCCCTACTTCTCGCCATACACCATCCTGGAGCGCGCGGGGAAGCGCATCGCCGTCATAGGCCTTACGACGCCTTACATACCGCATTGGCTTGCAGAGAATTACTGGAGCGGGATGTATTTTGAGGACATGGTGGAGTCGGCCCGATACTGGGTTAACAAGGTGCGCGAGGATGAGAAGCCGGACGCGGTAATCGGCCTGTTCCACTCCGGGTTCGACTACACTTATGGAAACCAGAGCGCGGATACCTACAAGAATGAGAACGCCTCGGTCCTCGTGGCCGAGAGGGTTGACGGCTTTGACGCCATACTGATAGGGCATGACCACAAACTCTTCAACAAGGAGGTCATAAGCCCGTCGGGGCGCGTCGTCCCCATCCTTGACGCCGGCTCCGCCGCACGCAACGCCGGCCTGCTGACCATCACGTTTGGCAAAGACGGGAAGCCCTGGTGCAAAACGGCGCTCATCGCAATGAAGAGTTTCAAACCGTCTGACGAGTATGACAAATTCTTCCTGCCGCAGCAGCTCGCCGTCAAATCATACACACGCAAAGTGATAGCCAACCTGACAGCCCCGGTGCGCGCCTATGAGAGCCTTGGCGGCAGCTCGGCCTTCGTCGACGTGGTCCACCGAACCATGCTGAAGCACACCGGCGCGGACATAAGCATGAGCGCGCCGCTGCTGATAAACGCCACACTGCCCCAGGGCGACATAACCGTGGGCCGAATGTTCTCTCTGTATAAATATGAGAACACCCTGTGCCTTATAAGCATGACGGGCAAGGAGGTGAAAGACTACCTGGAGTACAGTTACGACAAGTGGATCCAAGACCCACAGGCGACGGGACACGCGCTGCTATTGAACAAATCGGGGCGCCTTGTGAACAACTACTATAACCTCGACTCCGCCGCAGGCATCATATACACGGTGGACGTGACAGCCGAGAAAGGCAGGCGCGTGAAGATAGTGAGCATGGCAGACGGTAGGAAGTTCGACAAGCGCAAGACGTACAAGGTAGCCCTCAACAGCTACCGCGCCAGTGGCGGCGGCGGTCATCTGGAGTTTGGAGCCGGCATCCCGTTCCACGACATAAAAAGCAGAATCCTGAAGAGCTTCGATGGCGACTTGCGAGGGCTCATTATAGAAGACTTTGAGAATCAGTATAAGAGCGGCGCAAAGATGACATTGACCCCGCTCGGGCAGTGGAAGTTCACGCCCGACGGCGTGGCGGGCGAAGCTCTAAAAAAGGATCTGGAGCTATTCAAGTAGAGCCAAGCGGATCTTGCTGAGAATGAACAATGAACAAAACAAACATATTATTGAAATCCAAAGAAAAATGGGAAAAGCATTCAAAATTATCGGCGGAGTGATAGGTGGACTTGTTGCCCTTATCATCCTGGCGCTGATTATCATCCCGACGTTTTTCAGCGATGAGGTCGAGGACTACGCCAAGAGCATAGTTAACGAATACGTGAAAGACGCCAAGGTGGACTTCGGCGACTTCTCTCTCTCCATATTCAGCAGCTTCCCGAGCCTCCGCGCCGGCATAAGCCAGATAGACGTGATAGGCCAGGGCCGCTTTGAGGGCGACACCCTGCTCCACGTCGGCAAACTGTATGCCGACATGGACGTGATGAAAGCCATACAGGGCGAGATTCAGGTCAATGCGGTAGGCGTGGATGACGTCCTGGCTCAAGGGATCGTGACGGCCGACAGCCTTGCGAACTGGGACATCGTAGCCTTGGCGCCGGACACCACCACGGCGGAGGAGACGGACACGACAGCCTCAGCCCCGCTCAAGCTGAACCTGGAGGAGGTGAAGCTGACTAACGTCCGCTTGGCATATAAAGACTCCACCGCCAACATCATGGCCGGCATCAACGGCCTTAACGCCACCATGAACGGGGAGATGGACGGCAACGTGATGGGGCTGACGCTCAAGCTGGCCATAGACGCCATAAACGCCGGGCTTGGCGACATGAACTACGTGAACGGGGCGAGCCTGGACTTCGACGCCAAGGCCGTAGCCGACCTGGACTCGATGAAATTCAAGTTCGACGAGAACAGGCTCACCTTCGCCGGACTTCCGTTGGCCTTTGACGGATGGGTTCAGCTCAAGGACTCGAGCGCCGTTGCCATGGACATCAAGCTGGCCGCGCTCGAGACCACGTTCCAGACGATACTCGACCTTGTGCCGGCGGAGTACCTCAAGAGCGTAAGCGGTCTCAAGACCAAGGGCTCGTTTGAGCTGTACGCCAAGGCATCCGGCGAGTATAAGGATATGGACAACATACCTGCCCTTGACGCCCTGCTGAAGATAAACAACGGCTACGTCAAGTATCCTGACCTGCCAAAGTCGCTCGACAACATCAACATCTCCGTTGCGGTGAACAACCCCGGCGGGTCGGCCGACCTGACGACGGTGGCTGTCGACACCCTCCACTTCGGCCTTGGCGGAAACCCGTTTGACATCAAGGCGCACGTGAAGACGCCGATTAGCAACCTCGTGTTCGACGCGTCAATGTTCGGACGGCTCGACCTCAGCAGCCTCAAAGACGCGCTGCCGCTTGACAGCATGGAAGTGGCGGGCATCGTTGACGCCGACTTCAAGGTGGCAGGCGACATGGCGAGCATAGACAAGCAGCAGTATGAGAAAGTAAACGCTCATGGCAAAATAGGACTCACAAAGTTCAAATTCTCAGGCTCCGCACTGCCCCAAGGTCTTGACGTCCCGCAGGCTCTCTTGACCTTCTCGCCCAAGGCGGTGAACCTGAACCCGCTTGATGTCAAAATAGGCAAGAGCGACCTGAGCCTGAAGGGCAACGTGGAGGACTATCTCGGCTACGCACTCAGCGACGGCACGCTTAAGGGCTCAGCCACGCTCACTTCAAGCCTGCTCGACTGCAACGAGCTGCTCTCCATTGCCTCTTCTGGCGACAGCGCACCCGACACGACTGCGCAAAAGCCGGCAGACACCGACGACACGACGGCTGAGCCTCTCGAACTGCCGACCAACATCGACTTCGCATTCAACACAGACATCGCCAAACTCCTCTATGACAAGCTGGAACTGACGAACATAAACGGCAAGGTGGCTCTTAAGAACGGAATTGCCGACCTGACCAACCTGTCTACCGACATTTGCGACGGCAAGCTCGTGCTCAACGGCAAGTTCCAGACTCCGAAGTCGAAGAACTCTAAGATAGACATGGGGCTGGACTTCAACAATGTGGACATCAACAAGTTGACCAGCTCGTTCAGCGTGGTGGACAGCATGTTGCCCATAGCTCACAGCGCGTATGGCAAAGTGACCATCGGCCTCGACATAACGTCGGAGCTTGACGCCTCGCTCAGCCCCGTGCTCAAGAGCGTAAACGGCAAAGGCAAATTCGCATCTAACAGCATAATGCTCAAAGACAGCAAATTCCAGCAAGACCTCTCGAAACTGTTGGCCAACAACAAGTATAATGAGATCGACATAAAAGACTGCAATATCGACTACACGATAGAGGACGGCAACGTAATCGTGACCCCGTTCAACTTCAACATCTTTGGCAAGAAGAGCACGTTCGGCGGCAAGCAGGGTCTTGACCAGACAATGGACTACGCCTTGTCGATGCCCGTGGAGCGGAAAGAGATAGCCGGCGTGATGAGCAAACTTGGCGGCAGCGCCAACTCATGGTCGGAAGGTGGCGACCTGCCTATCGGAGTCAAGATCGGCGGGACACTGACCAAGCCGCAAATTAAGCTCGACCTTAGCGAAGCGACCCAGACGCTGACCGACGAGGTCAAGAGCAAAGCGAACGAGAAAGCCACAGAAGCCGTTGACAAGGCCATCTCGAACATAAAAGACGAGCGCACGAAAGACGCGGTCAACAAAGCAAAAGATGCGCTTGGCAGCCTGTTTAAGAAGAAATAGCGAGCCTTAAGCTGCGAAAATTTGGGAGTTAGCCCCCGACCTGGAGACATCCGGGTCGGGGGCGTCTGTATATATCAGCGTCACGGGCATTAGCCTACTTTGAGACAGAAACACCTTTTACTTTTAACATCAGCGCAAAGTACTATAACTCAGCTAATTAGTCAAGACATTACAAAAAAAGTGGGGCAAAGTGGTTGCAAGTGGAGCAATTGAGCCGTAAATTTACAATCCAAAATTATGGGTGGGAAAGTGTACTCTTTCATAGGCGACTTCGACTGCCGCGCCGACGCGAAAAACCGCGTCGTTTTGCCATCAGCCTTCAAGCACGAGCTGGAGGGCGGAGGTGGCGCGCGCCTCGTGATACGGAAGGACATCTTCGAGAAGTGCCTGAACATATACCCGTATGAAGTGTGGGAAGGCATGATGGCCGACCTGCGCAGCCGCTTAAACCCGTATGACCGGAGGCACGCCCAGTTCATGCGCGAGCAGCAGCGCTCAACGAGCGAAGCGGCTCTCGACTCCAACGGCAGGCTTCTGCTGCCCCAGCGTCTGCTCGACATGGTGGAGGCCGGCAAGGAACTGACGCTGCTCGGTGTGGACGACCACATAGAGGTCTGGGACAAAGGCGCGTTCGCCGCCCAGGCCCTGAGCGGGGCTGACCTTGGGGTCCTGGCGGAGAGCCTGTTTGCCGAGGGCGGAGACAAGAGACAAACTAAAGAGAAAGCAGAGTGAGCGAAGAGACGACATACCACGTGCCCGTACTCCTTACAGAGTCGGTTGACGCGCTTGACATACGCCCCGACGGCACATACGTAGACGTGACATTTGGCGGAGGAGGACACAGCCGCGAGATATTGCGTCGCCTCGGGCCGGACGGCCGCCTGATAGCTTTTGACCAGGACGCCGACGCTCAACGCAACATGCCAGACGACCCGCGCTTCACCCTTGTGCACCATAACTTCCGTTACATAGCCGACTTCATAGACTACATGGGTGCCGGGCCAGTGGACGGGGTGCTGGGCGACCTTGGCGTATCGTCCCACCACTTTGACGAAGGCGGGCGCGGCTTCTCGTTTCGCCAAGACGGCCCGCTCGACATGCGCATGAACCGCGAGGCTACGCAGACGGCGGCCGACATAGTGAACACCTATGAGGCCGAGGCCCTGGCTCATATACTCGGGGCGTGGGGGGAGGTTGACAAGCCTTTCCGCATAGCAAACGCGATAACGAAAGCAAGGTCGGCGAGCGGGGTATGCACGACGTCCGCCCTGCGCGAGATCGTGGAGAGCGTGACGCCGCGCCAAGAGCAGAACAAGACGTTGACCAAAGTATTCCAGGCCTTGCGCATAGAGGTGAACCACGAGATGGACGCCCTGGACATGATGTTGCGCGGCTGCGCCAGGATAATCCGCCCCGGCGGACGGATGTCGATGATATCATATCACAGCCTGGAAGACAGGATGGTCAAGAACATGGTGAAAAGCGGCGACCCGCAGAAAGCTCAGGCCGAGCAGGATGTCGTGTTCGGCACGGTCGCCGTCCCGTTCGGCGGCGGCCCGCGCAAGCCTGTAACCCCGTCAGCCGACGAAGTTGAGCGCAACCCTCGGGCCCGGTCCGCGAAACTAAGGTGGGCGGAGAGGCTCGGGAAAGGAGGTCGGCGTGACTAAAGGGAACAACAGCCGCGGCGCATGGTTGCGCAACATAGTACACGGGCACGTTGAGATGCCCGACGAACTGTCAATAAAATTCCTGGCATTTCTCGTCATGCTGATACTCATATACATAACGAACAACCATGACGCGGAGAAGCAGGCAAAAAGGATATCAGAGCTTACGCACCAGGTGAAAGAGCTGCAATATGAGCAGATCTCCACCCAAAGCGACCTGATGAACATGAGTAAACAGAGCGAGGTGTTGCGCCGCGTCAGAGCCGAGAACTTGGAATTGGAAGAGCTGACCGAGCCACCACGCATAATAAAATAAGGGTCGGGGTCCGTCCCCGCCCGCCGAACAGAAATGGCAGACAAACACAGAAGAACATATACGTGCCTGAAGGCATTGCTTGTACTTGTGGGGGTCGTGTGCATTTCCATTCTCGGCAAAGCCGTATATCTCAAAGTGATACGCGGCGAGCATTACAAACAGATCTTAGAGAAAAACTACTCGCAGAGCGAGGTTAAGATACCCGCCACCCGCGGCGACATACTGGCCCGAGACGGGCGCAAGCTGGCATGCTCGGTGCCGAACTACCGCGTGACGATGGATCCGTGCGCCGACGGCCTGCCGGACAGCGTTTTCAACCGAGACATAGGCGAGCTGTCACTCCAACTATCCAACCTGTTTCGCGACAAGAGCCCCGAGGAGTACCGCAACCGCATAACCCAGGCGCGGCTGCGCGGCAAGAGGTACATAACTCTTGGCAACAGGCGCATAAGCCACCCGGAGCGCAACCGCGTAAAGAGCTTCGCCATATTCCGCCGCGGGCGTAACAAAGGAGGCCTGTTCCTGGAGGAAGGCGACGAGCGCAAGATGCCGTTCGGCATCTTGGCGGCCCGGACCGTCGGCAAACTGTATGACGACAAGGAACTGGGCGGCATGGTGGGCCTCGAGAACGCCTATAACAAGACACTGCGCGGGGAGGACGGGATAAGCAACAGGATACGCATGGCGGGCTCGTGGGAGAACATTGAGAAGGTGGCCCCCAAGAACGGCAGGAGCCTCGTGACGACAATAGACATCGACATACAAGACGTTGCAGAAAACTCGCTCATGAGCCAACTGCGCAACCTCGACGCGGACCACGGCGTTGCCATGCTTATGGAGGTCAAGACGGGCGCCATGCGAGCCATCGTCAACCTGCACAGGACGAGCTCGGGCAGCTATGTGGAGGACTTCAACTATGCCGTTGGCGAGCTGGTGGAGCCCGGGTCCACATTCAAACTGGCCTCACTCATAGCCTGCCTTGACGATGGCAAGGTGGCCCTTGACGACACGATAGACACGTATGACGGCGAGTTTAAGATATACGACCGCATCATGCGCGACACCAAAGCTGGCGGCCACGGCAACATAACCATAAAGAAGGCCTTCGAGGTGTCGAGCAACATCGGCATATCGCGCATGGTGATGAAAAGCTACGATAACGACAAGCAGAAGTTCATAGACCACATACGCGACCTCGGCCTGTGCGACAGCCTGGCCATAGACATAAAGGGCGAAAAGCCGACCGACATGAAGAAGCCGGGCGACGAGGGGTGGAGCGGCATCTCACTGCCATGGATGTCGATAGGCTACGAGATCCGCCTGACCCCCCTGCAACTTCTAACGTTCTATAACGCCGTGGCGAACAATGGCACCATGATGCGCCCCATGTTCGTGGAGTGCGAGCTTGACGGGTCTGATCGGGTGAACGTCAGGCGACCAAGCGTGATGCGCAACTCGATCGCCACCACTCGAACCATACGCGCCGTCCAGGAGGCCCTTAAGGGCGTGGTGGAAAGCGGCACGGCGAGCAACATAAAAAGCACGCCCTACAAGATAGCCGGCAAGACCGGCACGGCTCAGATAGCCAACGGAAGCCAAGGCTACGTTCATGACGGCGAGCGCAGCTATCTGGCGTCTTTCGCCGGCTACTTCCCTGCCGACAACCCGTTGTACAGCTGCGTGGTGATGGTCTTCAGCCCCGCCGGGCAGATATATGGCAACAAGGCGGCCGGCACCGTGGTGAAGGACATAGCTGACAGGGTGTACGCGGCGGAGTTCCGCAAAGGGGCAGGCAAAGTGGAGCCTGAGCCGCCATCATCGGGCAAAATGCCGATGAGCAAAGGCGGATGGGCCCCGGACCTGGTCAAGGTGCTGTCGGAGCTCCGCGTGCCCTACTCGGTGAACACGTCGACCGACTGGGTCTCGGCCAACGCCAAGCCGGAGGGTGTGAACGTGTCGGCGCGGCACTTTGTGAAAGATATGATGCCCAACGTCTACGGCATGGGTGCGGCAGACGCCGTGAGCCTGCTCGAGAGCATGGGGCTGCGAGTCGCTATTGAGGGCGCGGGCCGCGTGGTGTCTCAAAGCATTGCGAGTGACGCCCACTTCAGGCCTGGCGACATGGTGAGGCTGACTCTTAGTGACGAATAACAACAAGACTGACGCCGCGGCATTAGCGAGGGCTCAGCATCCGGCAAAAATGAAGGATGTCACCCCCGGAAGAACGAGAATGGCGGCGCAGACATAAAATATAAACAGTAATGACACTGAAAGAAATCATTGACGCGGCCAAGGCCGGAGTGACCGTCATAAGCGAGCAAGGCCCAATGGGCCAGGAGATAACGAGCGTGACGCTTGACAGCCGCAAAGCTTGCGCAGGCGCCCTCTTCGTGGCTCAGCGCGGCGAGAAGGTGGACGGTCACGCATTCATCGGGAAGGCCATAGAGGCCGGGTGCAGGGCCATAGTGTGCGAGAAGGCTCCCGCTGACGCCCCCGCCGACTGCGCCATAGTGGTGATAAGCGACACTCACGAGGGGCTGGGGCACTTTGCGGCGGCCTTTTACGGCAACCCGTCGGAACGGCTGAAGCTTGTGGGCGTGACCGGCACTAACGGCAAGACGACGACGGCCACCCTGTTGTACCGCCTCATGACCGCGCTCGGTCACAAGAGCGGGTTGTTCTCGACAGTGGCCAACTACGTCGGCGACACGAGAACCACAGCCATGCAGACGACGCCCGACTCCATAACACTGCAGCGCACAATGCGCGAGATGGTTGATGCAGGGTGCGAATACTGCTTCATGGAGGTCAGCTCGCACAGCGTGGTGCAGAAGCGCATTGCCGCCCTTGACTTCGATGGCGGCATATTCACCAACATAACGCACGACCACCTGGACTTCCACAAGACGTTCGCAAACTACATAGCCGCCAAAAAGGGATTCTTCGACGGGCTGAAAAAAGGCGCATTCGCACTGACCAACATTGACGACAAGAACGGCGAGAAGATGCTCCAAAACACAGCGGCCACCAAGAAAAGCTACTCGCTCCGGACGAAGGCCGACTATAATGGCCAAGTGATTGAGGACAGCATGGACGGGATGCAGATGTCGTTTAACGGCACAGAGGCCTTCATGCAGTTTGTCGGTCGCTTCAACGCATATAACCTGCTCGGGATATACGGCGCCGCGGTGGAGCTTGGCTTCGCCCCGCACGACGTCCTGGTGGCGCTGAGCACGCTGAGACCCGTGGACGGTCGCTTCCAGACACTCAAACTGAAAAACGGGGCCACGGCCATCGTGGACTACGCCCACACGCCTGACGCCCTGATGAACGTGCTCTCCACGCTCAACGAGGTGCGCAAGCCAGGTCAGCAGCTAATCTGCGTGGTGGGCTGCGGCGGAGACCGCGACAAGACCAAACGCCCCGAGATGGCTCAAGAGGCTGCGCGTGGCGCCGACCGCGTCATATTGACGAGCGACAACCCGCGCAGCGAGAAGCCCGCCGACATACTGAACGACATGCAGGCCGGCCTTGAGGACTCGCAACGCGAAAAGGTGCTGACTATAGAGGACCGCAGGGAGGCCATCCGCACCGCGGCCGCCTTGGCACAAAAAGGCGACATCGTCCTCGTGGCCGGGAAGGGGCATGAGGACTACCAGGAGGTGAACGGCGTGAAACACCACTTCAGCGACAAAGAGGAGCTGGAGAAGCTGTAAAGGAAAGACGCAGAAAGAGACGACGAAACAGAAACCAGACATAACAAGAACCGTGACCGGCACGGCGCGCAAAGACGCAAGCCTGGCCACCCCGAGAATTTAAAAAAAGATGTTATACTACTTATTCCACAGCCTTCAGGAGGCGGGAGTGCCGGGAGCCGGATTGTTCCAATATATATCGTTCCGCTCCGTGATGGCGCTTGTGCTGTCGCTCATATGCGCCACGGTCATAGGCCGCCACGTCATCAGGCTGCTGCAAAGGCAGCAGATAGGCGAGCTTGTGCGTGACCTTGGCCTCGAGGGCCAGCTGCAGAAGAAAGGCACCCCGACCATGGGCGGCATCATAATAATAATGTCGATACTGATACCCGTGCTACTGCTTTGCAAGCTGGACAACGTGTATATAATTCTCATGACAGTCTCCACACTGTGGCTCGGCGCGATAGGCTTTATTGACGACTACATAAAGGTGTTCCGCAAGAACAAGGAGGGCATGTCCGGCCGCTACAAGATTGTGGGGCAGGTGGGCCTCGGCATCATAGTTGCCGCCGCGCTGTATTTCAATGACGACGTCGTGGTGCGCGCAGGCGTATACCCTCCATCACCGATGACCACGACCGAGTCCGGCTATGCGGCGGAGGCCCACGCCGTCAGGCCTGAGACCCAGCACATAACCAAGGCCCCCATAACCACCATCCCCTTCCTGAAAGACCACCAGTTTGACTATAGGTGCCTGGCGGACTGGGCGGGCGAGCATCGCAACGCCGTGGGCTGGGGCATATTCGCCATCGCCGTCATCTTAATAATAACGGCGGTGAGCAACGGAGCCAACATGACCGACGGGCTTGACGGCCTCGCCACGGGCACGTCGGCCATAATAGGCACAGCGCTCGCCATATTCGCCTACGTCTCGAGCCATTTCTGGTTTGCAAGTTATTTAAACATAATGTTCATACCGAACTCGTCGGAGCTGGTGGTTTTCATATCGGCCTTTGTCGGGGCCACGATAGGCTTCCTGTGGTACAACTCATACCCGGCTCAGGTGTTCATGGGCGACACCGGCTCGCTAACAATAGGCGGCATAATAGCAGTGTTCGCGATACTGGTACACGTTGAGCTACTTTTGCCTATATTGTGCGGGATATTCCTGGTTGAGAACCTGTCGGTCATCATGCAGGTCAGCTACTTCAAATACACGAAGCGCAAGTTCGGCGAGGGACGTCGCATATTCCTGATGGCCCCCTTGCACCACCACTTCCAGAAGAAAGGCATAACAGAGCCCAAAATAGTGACCAGGTTCTGGCTCGTAGGCATAATACTGGCGATGCTGACAGTTGTGACCCTTAAGATCAGGTAAAGCAAAAAGACTAAAGACAACACATTGATAACAGACCATGGACAGGCTGATAGTACTGGGCGGGGGCGAGAGCGGCGTAGGAGCCGCCATCCTCGGCAAGGTGAAAGGTTATGACGTTTTGGTGAGCGACAGCGGCACACTGAAAGACGAGTATCGCCAAGAGCTTGAGAGGGCGGGCATAGCCTTTGAGGAAGGCGGGCACACTGAGAACAAGGTCATGGCGGCCGACCTGGCGATAAAGAGTCCCGGCATCCCCGAGACGGCCCCGGTTGTCGTGGCCCTGCGCGAGAAGGGTGTCCCCGTAATATCAGAGATAGAGTTCGCGGGTCGGTACACCAAGGCGCGCAAGATAGGCATCACGGGCGCCAACGGCAAGACGACGACCACCCTGCTGACCCACCACATATTGTCGGAGTGCGGGATAAAAGCCTCGCTGGCCGGCAACGTCGGCTTCAGCATGGCCCGCCAGGTGGCCAAGGGCGACGAGCCGGACTGGTACGTCATAGAGCTCAGCAGTTTCCAGCTCGACGACATGTTCGACTTCAAGTGCGACGTGGCGATATTGTGCAACATAACGCCGGACCACATGGACCGGTATGACCACAGCCTGGCCAACTATGCCCACGCCAAGTATCGCATAACGCAGAACATGACGAAGGACGAAGTGTTCATATATAACGCCGACGACCTGGGCACCCTCACGTACTTCAACAACCCCGCCGCCACATGCGTACCCGTCTCGACCATAGGCCGCTCACGATACGCCAACTGCCATAACGGGCAGATAGACATCCGCCTTGACGAGAATGACGGACTGTGCGTCGGCGTCGACGAGCTGCCGATTCCCGGCCGCCACAACGTATACAACTGCATGATGGCCCTCTCTGCCGTGATGGCCACAAGGTCAGTGACGGGAGGCCGAGTGAGCATAGACGCAGAGAGCATAAAGTCCGCCCTCAAGACTTTCCGCAATGCGCACCACAGACTTGAGCCGGTGCGCACTTTGGACGGCGTGACGTATGTCAACGACTCAAAGGCCACCAATGTTGACGCGGCGTGGTACGCACTCGACGCGCAGAAGAGCCCCATAGTGTGGATTGCCGGAGGCAAAGACAAGGGCAACGACTACAGTGTCCTTAACGACCTATGCCGCGAGAAGGTCAGGGCGCTTGTCTGCCTTGGCAAAGACAATACGAAGCTCAAGGAGTGCTTCAGCGGCGTGATAGAGACTATAGTAGACACGCACGACATTGCCACCTGCGTGGCCGAGTGCCGAAAGATAGCCAAGGCTGGTGACGTTGTCCTGCTCTCGCCATGCTGCGCAAGTTTCGACCTGTTCACGAGCTACGAGAACCGCGGCGACTTGTTCCGCGAGGAGGTTGAGAAGCTATAAAAACGCCTCGAAAGGAAGGAGAGTATTGACGACATGACACAGATATTCAACTGCATACGCTCATATTTCAAGGGAGACCGGTGGCTGCTGTCCGCAGTCATCTTCCTTGTGATACTCTCCGTGTTGGCGGTATACAGCTCAACGAGCGCACTGGCCTACCAGAAGATGCACGGCGACACCGCGTACTACCTTGGGCGACACTGCGTCATGCTGCTGGCGGGCGTGTTCACGCTTGGCACGTTCAGCCACATCCGTCCCAAATATTTTTCCGGCACTGCGGAACTGATGCTCGTGGCCTCGATATTACTTCTGGTCGCGGCCCTTGTGTCCGGGTCGAGCATAAACGGCTCATCGCGCTGGGTAAGGGTTGGCTCGCTGACATTCCAGCCGTCAGAGATAGCCAAGATATCACTGATGATATATGCGGCCAAGCAACTTGCCAAGCATGACGGCGAGCCGAACAAGGCGTTCTGGCCTATCGTGGTGGCCACCGGCATAGTGTGCGGGCTCATATTGCTCGAGAACCTGTCGACGTTCATCCTGGTGGCGACGTCAGTAGGAGTGCTCATGATCGTGGGTCGCGTGTCGCTCATGAAGCTCGGCCTGCTGGGTGCCAGCCTTGGCGTCTTTATTGGTCTGATAATATATTTCGCCCCATTGGTGAGCGAGGTGTTCCCGCCCGCCAAGCGCGCACTGACGTGGAGAGCGCGCATAGAGAGGTTCAGCGGCGACGACGCCTCCCACTCAAACAGGCGGAAAGACAAGACACAGGAGGAGCAGGCTCTGACGGCCGTGAGCACAGGCGGCCTGGCAGGCCGCGGCCCGGGCAACAGCTATATGAAGAACTTCCTCCCGATGGCGTATAGCGACTTCATATTCTCAACCATCCTGGAGGAGTATGGCATGTGGGGCGGCATACTGGTCGTCATGGCGTACTTCGTCATATTCGCCCGCGCCAGAGATGTCGCCATTCACAGCAAAAAGCCTTTCCACCTGTATACCATAGCGGGGCTCGGCATTCTGCTGACGCTCCAAGCCATGATAAACATGATGGTGGGCGTGGGGCTGCTCCCCGTGACCGGCCAGACGCTGCCGATGGTGAGCATGGGCGGCACGTCGAACTTGATAACGGGCATGGCCTACGGCATTATGCTATCAGTGAGCAACGAGACGCAAAGGCTAACGCAGGAGCAAGCCGCAGGCAATTGACATTAAAGACAAAAGACAACAAGCCGCCACTGGAGACAGACCAGTGGCGGAGATTATAAAACAAAAAAGAAAAAATGAGAGTCATCATAAGCGGCGGCGGGACCGGAGGGCACATATTCCCCGCCATATCCATAGCAAACGCTCTGAAGGCGGCCGACCCGAGCATAGAGATACTCTTCGTCGGCGCGCAGGGCAAGATGGAGATGGAGAAAGTGCCAGCCGCGGGATATGAAATTGTAGGCCTGCCAGTGGCGGGTTTCCACAGGAAGTTGAACCTGCGCAACGTCGCCCGCAACCTGCTGTTCCCGTTCAGGCTCATAGGCAGCCTCATGAAGGCCGGCAGCGTCATAAGCAGTTTCAAGCCAGACGTGTGCGTGGGCGTGGGCGGCTACGCCAGCGGCCCGGTGCTGTACCGCGGGGCGGGCAAAGGGGTCAAGTGCCTAATCCAGGAGCAGAACTCCTACCCCGGCGTAACGAACAAGATCCTCGCCAAGCGCGCAGAGAAGATATGCGTGGCCTATCCGGGCATGGAGCGCTTCTTCCCCGCCGACAAAATAATAATGACCGGCAACCCCGTCAGGCAGAACCTGAAGGACAGCGTCGACCGCCAGTCGGCCGCGGCGGAGTTCGGGCTCGACCCGGACAAGAAGACCATTCTGGTTATAGGCGGCAGCCTCGGCGCGCGCTCAATAAACAACGGCATCCTCGCCACGATCGGCCAAATTGGCGACGGGGTGCAGCTCTTGTGGCAGACGGGCGCGTTCTACTATGACCAGATAAGCCGCAAGCTGGCGGAGCATCCGCACAAAGGCGTGAAAGCCATGGCCTTCATAAAGCAGATGGGCAAGGCGTACGCGCTGGCAGACATCGTGGTGTCGCGCGCAGGCGCCAGCTCGATATCCGAGTTGGCGATGCTGGGCAAAGCCGCTATCCTCGTTCCATCACCCAACGTGAGCGAGGACCACCAGACAAAGAACGCCAAAGCCCTCGAGATGGAAGGCGCCGCCCTGATGGTGGCTGACGCGGCCACAGACACACTCATAAGCGAGGCTCAGAAAGCGTTGGCAGACGAGAGCCGGATAAAGAGCCTTGGCGAGAACATATTGAAATTCGCCCGCCCCGACGCTGCTGCCGACATAGCCAAGGAAGTCATCAGAATAGGCACAGCCAAATAAGCGCAGACGCAATGGAAAGGACAGAGAGGGTTTACTTTTTAGGCATTGGCGGCATAGGCATGAGCGCCATAGCCTCGCACTACCGCCAGACTGGCGTTGACGTGGCCGGATATGACCGCACCCCGTCAAACCTGACACGCGGGCTTGAGGCCATGGGCGCCGCCGTTACATATACTGACGACGCGGACACGATACCTCTGCCTTTCCGCTCGCCAGACGGCACGCTCGTCATAATAACCCCGGCCATACCGGCCGACAGCCAGATATGGGCCTACTTCCGCAACGGCGGCTACAGGATCGAGAAACGCGCGGTCGCCCTCGGCGAGCTCACCCGCCCCATGCAGACATATTGCGTGGCGGGCACCCACGGCAAGACGACGACATCGACCCTCATAGCCCACATACTCAGGCAGTCGCTAAAAGGCTGCACGGCATTCCTCGGCGGCGTGTCGGTAAACTATGACACGAACTACTGGGGAAACGCCTCGAGCGACATAGCCGTCACCGAGGCTGATGAATATGACAGGTCTTTCCTGCAACTATCGCCGACAGGCGCCGTAATAACCGCGATGGATCCGGACCACCTTGACATATACGGCACCCATGCCGAGATGATCAAGTCCTTCCTCGACTTTGCGGCCAACGTCAAGAGCGGCGGCATGCTGTTGGTAAAGAAAGGTCTGCCCGTGGTGAGAGAAGACGTGGCAAAAGGCGTGACCGTCAGCACATACGCCCTTCTCGACCCGCTTGCCGACTACCATGCGGAGCGTGTTGTCGCGAAAGAAGGCAGATACGAATTTGACATATGCACGCCGAGCGGCAAGATAGACGGCGTACGGCTTGGCGTCCCCGGTTTCCACAACGTGGAGAATGCCGTGGCCGCGGCGGCTATGGCGCTGAGGGCCGGGGCCACGGCCCAAGATGTCAAAGACGCGTGCCTCACCTTCAGGGGAGACAGGCGCAGGTTCGAGATAAAGGTGGAGACCCCCACCGCGATGGTGATAGACGACTACGCCCACCATCCGCAGGAGATCCGCACCACCATAGAGTCGGTGCGAAGCCTCTACCCCGGCCGCCGGCTCACTGTGGCATTCCAGCCTCACCTCTACACCCGCACCCGCGACCTGGCCGACGACTTTGCCGAGGCTTTGAGCCTGGCCGACCGCACGTGGCTGATAGACATCTACCCGGCGCGAGAGAAGCCCATCCCGGGCGTGACATCCGCCATGCTACTTGAAAAGATGAAAAGTGGCGTGGGGCGCATGAGCACCAAGAACAGCCTGGCTGACGACATCGTCAGCGAGAGTTTTGACATTGTCGTGGTCATGGGCGCGGGAGACATAGACCGCCTCGTGCCGCAAGTGGCGAAGAGGGTGGCCGAAGAAAGCGCAAAAGCATAAGGCGTGAGCCACAGAATATTAAGACAGTGAGCAGGCAGGAGAACGACAAGACGCGAGAGAGGCCGTCACACAAGGTGGTCATTCCAGGCGCGGGGGTGAAAGTCCTTCGCGCCGCGGGCTGCGTCTGCATTGCCGCCTACTTCATCATTGTCGGCGTATACGCCCACCGCGAGATGGCCGAGACCCGTTGCAACGCCATCAGGACCGACGTCAACACGGGCGGGCAAGACGTGCTGATAACAGACAAAGGGCTCAGAAGCATAATAAAGTCCGAGTTCCCCGACCTGAAAGGCACCCTCCTGAGCGAGATAAACTACGCCAAGCTGGAGAGCCAGATAGAGCGGCTCGAGGTCGTCAAGCGGTGCGAGGCCTACCCCACCATAGGCGGGGCGGTTCACATTGACATATATCAGCGCATACCCATAATGAGAGTGTTCTCATCGGGCGGCGGCTCATATTACATGGACGAGGAGGGGTATAAGATAACCGCCCTTCCCGGCATGCGCACTCACACGCTGATAGTGAACGGCGCAGTCAACTCCATGCTGGACCACTCGGACCTGATAGCCCTGTGCAGCTACATAAGCCGCGACAGCTTCTGGCGCGCCATGATAGAGCAAGTGTACGTAACCCGCAAGCACGAGTACGTCCTCATCCCCCGTGTAGGCAACCACACGGTGGAGTTTGGCACGGCGGCCAACCTTGAGGAGAAATTCGGCAAACTGCGCCGCCTGTACAAGAACGGGTGGGAGAAACATGAGTGGAACGTATACTCGAAAGTGAACTTGAGGTATGAGGGGCAGATAGTTTGCACCAAACGACATAAGTAGGAAGAACAGCATAAACGATATCGATATGGAGAACAATATGATAATAGCCATCGACTTAGGCACGTCGCACAGCAGGGTTGTGGCAGGCACGCCCGCACCCGACAAACCATACGGGCTGAACATACTGTTTTATGCCGATATGAATTCGCAGGGCATGCGCCGCGGCGCTGTCTACAACAAAGACGAGGTTGGCAAGGTGGTAAGCAACCTGCTGCTGGCCGCCGACAAAAAGCTCAACAGCACAAAAAAGCGCCCTGCGAAAAGTGCGATCGTCGTGAACATAGGCGGCACCGGCTTCACGTCCTCCATATTGAAAAAAAGCCTGCCGCTGTACGGCCAGCCTGTGACCACGCGCACCCTGACGGCGATAGAGAAAATGGCGCAGGAGGACAAACAGAGCTACCTGATAGAAGAAGACATCCTCCACACGTCAGTCATAAGCTACTCGATAGACAACGAGCCGAGCACCGACGACGTCTTGAACAGGAGCGGTAACACACTTGAGGCCAAATTCCTGTGCATATGCGGCAAAAAGAAAAACGTGTCGTCAATAATAGGCTCGTTTCCTCAGAAGTCCGTACCGACAAACATCTACACGTCGGCGTCGGCCAAGGCCCTTGTCTCCCTGTCTCCCGCCCAGAGGCGCAACGGCGTGGCCCTCGTGGACATGGGCGGCGGCACCACGAGCATCGCCGTGTTCTACCGCGACGCCCTCCAGTACGAGATATCGGTGCCGATAGGCTCTGACACCATAACGCACGACATTGCCGTAGGGTTCGAGATAAGCGACGCGGACGCCGAGAGGATAAAATGCGGAGTCGGTATCGTAGGCGAGCAGGAGGCCAAAAACACATACATGGTCAAACTGCCGAGCGGAGAGAGCCTGGAGTTCAGCGGCGCGAAGCTCAACTTCATAATCCGCGCCAGAGTGGAGGAGATTGGCGCTTACGTGTATACTGCCATACAGGAAGCCATAAAGCGCGGATGCCCGCGCGACCTGAAAATAGCCCTGGCAGGCGGTGGCGCGAAGCTGCATGGCGTGGATAAAATAATCCAATCGCAGACCGAGCTTGAGACGATGTTCGCATCGCCAATCGGCATAGGCTCGCTGAACGCTGAGGAGGTGGGCAAATATGCGGGCGCCATAGGCATGGCGTCCATATGGGTGAGGGAGAACGACGTGCCGCAGGAAGAACAGCCCACCCTCAAATTTGCGGAGGAAGTTGAACCCGCAGTAAAAGCGCAACAGCCTCAAGACCCCGCAGAAAGCGCAAAAGCCAGCGAGCAAGATAGAGCCCCCGAGCAGCCAGCAGCTAAGCAGGAGACAAAAAAACATGAGATGGAAGCGGAAGCCAACAAGAAAGAGGGAGAAGCGCACAACAGCTGGTTTAAAAACACGATAAAAGTCATCGGCAAATCGTTTAACAACATGATGGACGACGACTTCAACTCGAAGTGACGCCTCGCCTAAGAAACAAGAAACGACAGTCCCCCATATTACAACCATACGACATGGAAGAAGGAATCGACATCATAGGAGACATAGTAAACGCGGACAATGCTCCCGAAAAGGCGGCCAAGTCTGAGATTATTAAGATAATAGGCGTCGGCGGCGCCGGATGCAACGCCGTGGAGTACATGTGCAACATAGGCGTGGCGGGAGTCAACTTCGTGGTTTGCAACACGGACCTGCAGGCCCTGGAACGCAACCCGGCGAGCTGCAAAATACAGCTCGGCAAAACGCTGACCCAAGGCCTCGGCGCGGGCAACGACCCCAGCGTGGGCCGCGACAGCGCCCTTGAAGCCAAAGAGGAGATAGACAAAGTGTTGCGAGACAACACAAAAATGGTCTTCATAGCGGCAGGCATGGGCGGCGGCACCGGCACGGGCGCGGCACCCGTCATAGCCAGGCAGGCCAAGGAGATGGGCATACTGACCATAGGCATAGTCTCCATCCCGTACAGCATGGAGGGCAAGCCGAGGCTTAAGCAGGCCATAAGGGGCGCTGAGGAGATGAGCCAGAGCGTGGACTCGCTGCTCGTCATAAACAGCGACCGCATATATGAAATCTACCAGGGTCAGAACCTGGACTTCGAGGAGGCCCTGAACATAGGCGACTGCGTCATAGCCCTGGCCGCCAAAGGACTGGCGGAGATGATAAGCCGTCACAGGAAGATAAACGTGGACTTCGCGGACGTGAAGAGGGCCATGACCGACAGCGGCTGCTCGCTCATGGGCACAGCCGAGGCCGACGGGCCCGACCGCGCGATAAAGGCGGTGGAAGACGCACTTAACTCACCATTGCTCAACAACAACGACATCAACGGGGCCACCCACGTCCTGGTGAACATCACCACCTCGCCCACCACCCCGATGACACTCGACGAGCAGAAGCAGATCCTCGACACCGTATACGACAGAGCGGGCGGCGAAGACAATGACCGGTTCCAGGTGATATGGGGCGCGGGCAAAGACTCTTCGACCGAAGACGGCAAACTCCGCATAACAGTGGTGGCCACGGGCTTCCCAGACAACGTGTTCTCCACCCAGCCCAACCGAAAGACTGTAGAGCTGGACTTGACCCGCCAAACATTCCCAAAGCCAAAATCGTTGGAAGACGCCGAAGACGAGAAGCCGATAGTGGTGGACTTCAAAAAACCGGAGGACGAGCACATTGACAACATAATGGAGCACCTCTACGGCAAGAAAAACGACCTCGGCTCTGCCAAGAACTACGACACGACCAAGCTGCGCCAGGCCACGAGCCTCCCGCTCGACAAGCTGACTGAAGAAGCCCTGAACGAGATAGAGCAAACGCCCGCCTACAAGCGGCGCAGCAACTGAGTAAGCCAAGTATAAAATACAAACATATGAGTTTCGTAGATCAGATTACCGAAGACATCAAAAACGCGATGAAAGCGCATGACCACGTACGCCTCGAGGCGGTGCGCGGCATCAAGAAGGAGCTTATCGAGGCTATGACGGCCAAAAACGCCAGCGAGGAGCTCGGCGAGGCCGACATCATGAAGATCCTCCAAAAAATGGTGAAGCAGCGCAGAGACACTGCCCTAATATACGTGGAGCAGAACCGTCAGGACCTGGCCGACGAGGAGACCGCGCAGGCCGACATAATAGCAGCCTACCTGCCCGCCGAGATGACCCCCGCCGAGCTCGAGGCCGCTGTAGCCGCCATCATAGACAAGGTGGGCGCCACGAGCATGAAAGACATGGGCAAGGTGATGGGCACAGCAAGCAAAGAGCTGGCGGGCCGCGCCGACGGCAAGAACATATCGGACTGCGTGAAACGTCTGCTGGCAGCCAGATAAAGACAAAAGCCGACCGGACACCAGTATACGACCGCGCATGGAAAGCGCAGAGCGGGCTACCCCACCCTGCACACCATGCGCAGTTTTTTCGCCCAAAGAGCGTCACATAGGGACTTTTGCCAGAAAAAGTTATATATTTGGAACGCGCTAACGATCAAGACGTGCGCAAGACGTGCGCGACGCGGCGCAATAAAAACAAATGCAATAAGACAAAAGATGAAAAGCGTAAAGAGCATAGCATTGGCCGCACTGGCGGCAGCCAGCCTCAGCAGCTGCGGATATAACACCATGGTGGAGAAACAGGAGGCGGTGGATGCGCAATGGGCGCAAGTGGAGAACGTCTACCAACGCCGCGCGGACCTGATACCGAATCTTGTGGCCACCGTGAAAGGCTACGCCTCGCACGAGAGCGAGACCCTGACGGCCGTGGTGGAAGCCCGCACCAAAGCCACGAGCGTGAACGTGGATGCGAGCTCACTGAACCAGGAGCAGCTGGAGAACTTCCAAAAGGCGCAAGGGGAGCTGAGCTCCGCTCTCGGACGCCTGCTGGCCATCCAAGAGGCTTACCCGGACCTGAAGGCCAACGAGAACTTCCGCGACCTGAGCGCGCAACTGGAGGGGACGGAGAACAGGATAGCCACGGAGCGCAAGAAATTCAATGACACGGCAAGGGACTACAACACATTCATAAAAATGTTCCCCAACAACCTTATGGCCGGCATATTCAGCTTCGAGAGCAAACCATATTTCAAGGCCGACGAGGGCTCAGACAAAGCCCCGAAAGTAGAGTTTTAGCCATAAGCCCCGCATCAGGGCCACACACCTACAGGACAATGTTTGGCAAAAAGGACAAATACGCGCCTTTCGACAAAGAGGCGTGTAGTAAGATAGAGGCCTCCATAGCCCAGGCGGAAGAGAAGACGAGCGGCGAGATCCGCGTCCACGTTGTGGAGCGCTGCCGCGAAAACGTGCTGGAGTCGGCGGCTATGGCTTTCGACTCGCTGGGCATGGCAAAGACAAAGCTGCGCAACGGTGTCCTCCTCTTTTTCGCCACACAAGACAGGAAGTTCGCCATAATAGGCGACCAGGGCATAAACGACATTGTGGGCCAAGGATTTTGGGACGACGCGGTGGAGATGGTGGAACGCGGCTTCGGCTCGGGCAAACCCATAGAGGCCGTGTGCGACGCCATCAGGCTTTGCGGAGAGAAACTGAGCGCCCACTTCCCACCCCAGGAGAATGACGAAGACGAGCTTCCGAACCAAGTGAGTTTCCAAAAATGACGAATAAGAGCGACATCACACCACCAGAGGCCTCACGGCCGCGAGAAACGGCGCAAAGGAACCGTCTGCGGACGGCCTTGCGCGCCCTGCTGACCATGATAGCGTTGGCGGCCTGCGCCCTGCGGCCCGCCGCGACCAATGCGCAAATGCCGTCTCCCATGAACCCGCCAAGGCTTGTGAACGACTTTGCCAAGCTCATGAGCGCGACGGACGCGCAGGCTCTCGAGGACTCCCTTGTGCGCTTCGACCGCCGCACGTCGACCCAAGTGACCGTTATAACCGTAAGCGACCTGGACGGATATGACATAGCCGAATATGCCCAGGAGATAGGCGAGAAATGGGGCGTCGGGCGCAAAGGCAAGGACAACGGCGTGGTCATCCTCGTCAAGCCGAAGACGGCCGATGGCCGCGGCCGCGCCTTCATAGGCACGGGCTACGGCGTGGAGGGCGCCTTACCCGACGTAACGTGCACGAGAATTGTCAACGAGGTGATGATTCCGCACTTTAAGGATGGCGACTACTCGGGCGGCATAACGGCGGGCGCCGTGGCCGTGATGAAAGCCGTGGACGGCGAGTTTGAAAGCGAGGATGAGGACAGCACAGGACCCGTGATAGCCCTGTTCATGGTCGTGATATTCTTTGGTCTGGTAGCCTTCATAATTATGGCGTCAGACGGGAAAGGAGGCGGTAATGGCAATGGCCACGTGACGCGCAGCTCGGGGGCGGAGTGGCTAATGGCCGGCAGCTTGTTATCGAGCGGCAAGTCTTCGGGCGGAGGATGGTCTGGCGGCAGCTTCGGCGGCTTCGGCGGCTTCGGCGGCGGTAGCTTTGGTGGTGGTGGCGGCGGCGGCAGCTGGTAGTGGTTGCCCCACATATCCAGCCACTACCGGACGATTTTGGAGACCGCACAGCGCGGATGAAACAGCAAGCGCGTTTGACATTATTGACAGATCCTTTTAGAAAACTGAGACTTTGTTAGCAGCTAACATAACGATATTGGCAGTCATGCTTCTGCTCTCCGCCTTTTTCTCGGGCAGCGAGATGGCGTTTCTGGCATCAAACAAGCTGCTTATCGAGATAGGGCGGCAGAAGCACCCGAGGGTGACGAGCATAATAGACATATTCAACTCGAACCCCTCACTTCTCATTGCCACCATCCTGGTTGGCAAC
>SFOL01000043.1 GCA_004552385.1 Bacteroidales bacterium
TTGTTTATGCACGACCCGTAGTTGCCATTCTCCTTGTCTATTATGCGGAATGTGTCTTTGTGTTTCTCTTCATATTCATGCCCGATAAAAGAAGAAGAGTCGGTACTTCCATCGTTTACGACGAGTACCTCAACCTGTCTTGCGTCCTCATCGTCCAAAATAATGGAGTCAAGACATTTGCGGAGATACGCCTCCATATTGTATGTTGGGACTATGATTGTCAGAATCTTCTCCATTTTACCCAATGTTATTTTTATGCGTAAGTGCAAAAATAGGATGCCGTATACCACCATCTCCGAGTTTCTGCCCGTTCAAAATTACAATAATGCCGCCTCTTCCCCAAATCTTAACCGCGCATCCCTCGGACCCGCATTCCCTATATTTTATTACCTTTGCGCGTAAAACTTTTCCTATGGCCACATCACAAAGCGAGAGATACACCCTGCGCGGCGTCAGCGCCGCCAAAGAGGACGTCCACAACGCCATCAAGAACATTGACAAGGGCCTCTACCCCAGGGCCTTCTGCAAGATCATACCGGATATTCTGGGCGGCGACCCCGAGTGGTGCAACATCATGCACGCCGACGGGGCCGGCACGAAAAGCAGCCTCGCCTACGCCTATTGGAAGGAGACGGGCGACCTCTCCGTCTGGAAGGGCATAGCCCAAGACGCGCTCATAATGAACATCGACGACCTTCTCTGCGTAGGAGCGGTCGACAACATCCTCGTCTCCAGCACCATAGGACGAAACAAGATGCTCGTCCCCGGAGAAGTCATCTCGGCCATCATCAACGGCACCGACGAGCTCCTCGCCGAGCTCCGACAAATGGGTGTCGGGGTCTACGCCACGGGCGGTGAGACGGCCGATGTCGGCGACCTCGTCCGGACCATCATTGTCGACTCCACCGTCACCTGCCGTATGCGACGCAAAGACGTCGTCGACAACGCCAACATCAAGGCGGGCGACGTCATAGTGGGCCTCGCCTCGTTCGGGCAGGCCACCTACGAGCACGAGTACAACGGCGGCATGGGAAGCAACGGCCTCACTTCCGCCCGCCACGACGTCTTCGCCAAATATCTCGCCGAGAAATATCCCGAGACCTATGACGCCGCCGTGCCGGGTGACCTCGTATACTCCGGCGGGCTCCGACTCACCGACGCCGTCGAGGGCAGCCCCGTCAACGCCGGAAAGCTCGTCCTCAGCCCCACGCGCACCTACGCACCCGTCGTCAAGAAGCTCCTCGACGAGCTCAGGCCGCAAATCCACGGCATGGTGCACTGCTCGGGCGGCGCTCAGACCAAGGTGCTCCACTTCGTTGAGAACGTGCACGTCATCAAAGACAACCTCTTCCCTGTCCCGCCACTCTTCAAAACCATCAAGCAGCAGAGCGGAACGGACTGGAAGGAGATGTACAAGGTCTTCAACATGGGGCACCGCCTCGAGGTCTACCTCGATCAGAAAGACGCTCAAAAGGTCATTGAGATCTCTAAGAGCTTTGGCATCGACGCCCAGATCATCGGGCGTATAGAGCCAAGGCCCGAGGGCGCAAAGCTCACCATAAAGAGCGAGTTCGGCACATTTGAATATTAACCGGATGGCGGGCGACCACAGCAACAAGCGCATCCTGGCGCGCCTCGTCATCTTGGCAATATGCGCCGCGGTGCTGGTCAGCATCGCGGCTCTCATCGTCAAACAATGGGAGGCTGATGACGTGGCGGACAAAGTGGCCAAGTTCGTCATTCTGATGCTGTGGCTGTGGGCCTCGTGCCGCATGATTAACAGAGTTTTTAAATAACCAATGGCAACAACGAACAATATACTGGAACGCCTCGACGGCCTCGCCTCGCGTTTCGATGAGGTCTCAACCCTCATAACCGACCCCGCCGTCATAGCGGACCAGCGTCGCTACGCCAAGTTGAGCAAGGAATACAAAGACCTCGGTGACATTCTCGAAGTACGCAAAGACTACGTCAACGCGCTCAACGCCATAGACGAGGCCAAGGACATAATAACCAACGAGTCGGACCCCGAGATGAAGGAGATGGCCCGTGAGGAGCTCGCGACCAACGAGAAGCTCGTGCCCGAGCTCGAAGAGCGAATCAAGCTCCTGCTCGTGCCCGCCGACCCCGAAGACGACCGTAACGCGGTCCTCGAGATCCGTGGCGGCACGGGCGGCGACGAGGCCGCGCTATTCGCAGGAGACCTCTTCCGCATGTACAGCAAATATTGCGAGACAAAAGGGTGGAACCTCACGGTCTCGTCCTGCTCCGAGGGCGCTGTCGGCGGCTTCAAGGAGATCATCTGCACCGTGACGGGCGAAAAGGTCTACGGCACTCTCAAATACGAAAGCGGGGTCCACCGTGTCCAACGAATCCCGGCTACCGAGACTCAGGGGCGCGTCCACACGTCGGCCGCGTCTGTGGCCGTGCTGCCCGAGGCTGAACCTTTCGATGTCGAGATCAACGAGGGAGAGATCCGTTGGGACACCTTCCGAAGCTCCGGAGCTGGCGGCCAGAACGTCAACAAGGTCGAGTCGGGCGTCCGTCTGCGCTACAACTGGAAAAACCCCAACACCGGGGTCGTCGAGGAGATACTCATCGAGTGTACCGAGACGCGAGACCAGCCCAAGAACAAGGAGAGGGCGCTCAGCCGACTCCGCACCTTCATCTACGACAAGGAGCACCAGAAATACGTCGACGACATCGCAAAGAGGCGAAAGACCCTCGTCTCGACTGGTGACCGCTCCGCCAAAATCAGAACCTACAACTATCCGCAAGGCCGAATTACCGACCATCGCATCAACTACACCATCTACAACCTCGGAGCTTTCATGGATGGCGACATTCAGGACTGCATAGACCACCTCATCGTCGCCGAGAATGCGGAGAGGCTCAAGGAGAGCGAACTTTAACAAACAGCATAATAATGAACCGACAGCAACTCGTTGAGGTCATCAAGCAGCGCAAGACTTTCCTTTGCGTGGGCCTTGACACCGACATAAAGAAAATCCCGGCCCATCTCCTCACGGCCGAAGACCCCATATTCGACTTCAACAAGGCCATCATCGACGCCACCGCGCCATTCTGTATGGCCTTCAAACCCAATCTCGCTTTCTACGAGTCGCTTGGGGTCAAGGGATGGGTGGCTTTTGAGAAGACCATCAAATATCTCAAGGCTAACTATCCGCAGCACTTCATAATAGCCGACGCGAAGCGAGGCGACATAGGCAACACGAGCGCAATGTACGCGCGCTCGTTCTTCGAGGAGCTTGACATCGACTCGCTCACCGTCGCGCCATATATGGGCGAGGACAGCGTATCGCCGTTCTTGGGCTACGAAGGCAAGTGGGTCATCCTGCTCGCTCTCACCAGCAACAAGGGCAGCCACGACTTCCAGCTCACGGCCGACGCCGATGGCGAGCGGCTCTTTGAGAAGGTGCTGAGGACAAGCCGAAAGTGGGCGGGCGCCGACAAGATGATGTACGTCGTCGGAGCCACACAAGGACAGGCTTTCGAGGGCATCCGACAAATAGTACCCGATAGCTTCCTCCTCGTGCCGGGCATTGGCGCTCAGGGCGGTAGCCTTGAGGAGGTCTGCAAATATGGCATGACGAAAGACTGCGGCCTCATCGTCAACTCCAGCCGGGCCATCATCTACGCCTCAAACGGCGACGACTTCGCCGAGGCCGCCGCAAAGGCCGCCGAGGATGTCCAGAAGAAGATGGCCAAGGAGGTCGAGGCTCGTATGATATAGACCTGGACGAGACTCCCATGCTGACTTCGAATGTGCTGAGCCTACGTAAGCGGCCACTACTCTTCAAAAGATGGTCGCGAAAGCGCTATGCGCAGTTTGTCAGCTTGCACCGCGAGGTCGTGATAGGCGTCATCAAGGAGTCAATATGCTACGCGTCGATGCTCAAGATGAAAATCCTGATGACGGACGCGTGCTGTCCCGAGATTATTTCTCGCCAAGGAGGCCATGATGACGATGACGGGTCGGGAGGAGTCTGTGGCGATGGGCTCGTGGCGACTTCTGTCGCCCTGATTGCGCAGCAGAGGCGCTCCTCATGTGCCATCCCCGCTCGCGCCGGCGTGTGGCCGCTTCACGTGGCCGCAAGGTGTTTTTTAATGACATAATAACAGAGGTGGACTGCCGATTATTAAGGTGGTCCGCCTCTGTTTTTTTCCCCATCCAAGTGCAAATACACATATCAGATTAGCAACAATAGTATATGACGGCTGAAGAAATCATATCGCTTGGCGAGAGCGTCAAGCAGGGGCACCTCGTCACGTTCTATGAGGCGCGGCGGGCAGCCCTCAGTGCTGAGAAACAGACACTCTACAAGGTGGCCGACGACGTCCGGCGCCATTTTCGTGGAGACCATTTCCAAACCTGCTCCATCATTAACGCGCGCTCCGGCCGTTGCCCGGAAGACTGCAAGTGGTGCGCGCAGAGCCATAAGCACCACACTGGCATAAACGAATATCCGCTTATCAGTGCGCAAGAGGCGGTCGACATGGCTGTCCACAACGCACGCAAGGGCGTAGGCCGATTCTCGCTCGTCACCAGCGGCCGCCGGCTCACCGACAAGGAGATTGACCACGTCGTCGACATCTACCACAAAGTGAGACAGGAAACTCACATCGACCTCTGCGCCTCCATGGGCCTGCTCTCCAAACCCCAACTTCAGAAGCTCTATGATGCCGGTCTGCGCCACTACCATTGCAATGTCGAGACCGCGCCGTCTTTCTTCCCCAATCTCTGCTCCACCCACTCCACTGAGGATAAGCTCCAGACAATCAGATGGGCCCAGGAGGTCGGTTTCGCTGTCTGCTCAGGCGGCATCATAGGCATGGGCGAGACTCTAGAGCAGCGCATCGAGATGGCGATTTTTCTACGCGACGACGTTAAGGCGGCCTCCATACCTGTCAATGTCCTCGTCCCCATCAAAGGGACGGCGCTCGAAGACAGGCCTCCGCTCTCCACTGACGACATCCTCACGGCTTTCGCCATCTTCCGACTCTGCAACCCAAAGGCCGAGATACGCATGGCGGGTGGGCGCATGAACTTTGCCAACCATCAGGCCGAGGCCATCAGATGTGGCGTTGACGCGTCAATTGTCGGCGATTTGCTCACCACCACCGGCACTGGAGGCATTGACGACGACATGAACCTCTTCAGAAGCTGCGGCCGCGACCCGAAGCCCGAGTGGGCGGGCGGCGATGACTCAAAATGAGACTGTCATGATTGACTATGATTTTGATAAATGCCACCTCTGGCATCCCTACACCTCGGCGGTAAACCCTCTGCCATGCTACGGGGTGGAGAGGTGCGAGGGCACCCGCATCATTCTCGATGACGGGCGCAAGCTCATTGACGGCATGAGCTCTTGGTGGTGCGCCGTCCATGGGTACAACAACCCGGTTCTCAACCAGGCTCTCGAGGCTCAGCTCCACAAAATGAGCCACGTCATGTTCGGCGGACTCACTCACCAGCCGGCCGTAGATCTGGGCAAGAGGCTCGTTAAGCTTTTGCCCCACACCCCGTGGGTCTTCTACTCCGATTCCGGATCCGTCTCCGTCGAGGTGGCGCTCAAGATGGCTATCCAATATCAGTATGCGGCAGGTCATCCCGAGCGTTGCCAGATAGCCACCATCCGCAGCGGCTATCATGGCGACACGTGGCACGCCATGAGCGTCTGCGATCCCGTCACGGGAATGCACGGACTCTTCAGCCGTCAGTTGCCGGCGCAATATTTCGCCGAGGCTCCACGTGTGACCTTCTCGGGGGAGTGGGACGATGCCGACCTCGACCCTATGCGCCGCATCGTCAGCGAGCACGGGGCCTCTCTTGCCGCCATCATCCTCGAACCCATTGTGCAGGGGGCGGGCGGCATGCGCTTCTACCACCCTGAATATCTGCGTGGTGTGAGGCGTCTTTGCTCTGAGAACGGCATTCTCCTCATAGCCGACGAGATAGCCACCGGGTTCGGTCGCACGGGGCGTCTCTTCGCTTGCGAGCATGCGGGCGTCTTGGCCGACATCGTCACAGTCGGCAAGGCGCTCACGGGCGGGTATATGAGCTTTGCCGCCACGCTCTGCACCGACCATGTGGCGCAGGTCGTCTCGCAAGGAGAGTCCGGCTGTTTTATGCACGGCCCCACCTTTATGGGAAACCCGTTGGCATGCGCCGTGGCCTGCGCTTCCATCGATTTGCTCCTGGGGCAAGATTGGAGAGGCAGGGTAGGCCGCATCGAGTTCATCATGCGCGAGGAGCTTGCGCCGCTTGCGGCTCTGCCGCAGGTGGCCGATGTCCGTGTCCTCGGGGCCATTGGCGTTGTCGAGATGCGCCGAAACGTCGACATGGCGAGTCTTCAGAAGGTTTTTGTGGAGAACGGGGTCTGGATACGCCCCTTCGGCAAGCTCATCTACATCATGCCCCAATACGTCATCTCCGATGATGATTTACGCTCACTCTGCCACGGCCTTGAGGCGGGTGTGCGCTCAATGTGCTGATTATGATTGATTTCAACAAAGAGATTGAGGCTCTGCGCCATTCCGATTGCCTAAGGTTTCTGCCCGAGACTGACACGGCGAATATGGTAAACCTCTCCACCAACGATTACCTCGGGCTGAACGACCGCACAGACCTTTATGACGAGTTCCTTGGCTCCTATTCGCCTTCCACTCGTTCCATGAGCGCTGCAAGCAGCCGACTCCTGACTGGCAACCACTTGGAATACAGGCGCCTGGAGGATACTCTTCGAGACCTCTATCCGACGAGGGACGCTCTCGTTTTCAATTGCGGATATCATGCCAACGCTGGCGTCCTGCCTGCCATTGCAGACAAGGGCGATCTCGTCATCGCCGATAAGCTCATCCACGCCAGCCTAATCGACGGCATGCGCCTATGCGCGGCGGCGGGGGTCGCCACGTTGCGTTTCAACCACAACGACATGACCCACCTGCGCCGTCTGCTCGTCGCGCACTCCAAGGCGGCGGGACGAGTCTTCGTGGTGGTGGAGAGCATCTACAGCATGGATGGCGATCTCGCCCCGCTCGCCGAGCTTGCCGAGCTCAGACGCGAGTTCGGTTTCTGGCTCTATGTCGACGAGGCTCATGCCGTGGGTGTGCGCGGACGGCGAGGCGAGGGGCTTGTGGGCGAACTCGGGCTTGAAAAGGATGTTGATGTCATAGTCGGGACGTGTGGGAAGGCTTTGGCGTCCGAGGGGGCGTGGGTGGTCTCTTCTCCCGTGGTGCGCAGCTGGCTGGTCAATAAGTGCCGCACTATGATCTTTACCACAGGTCTGCCGCCCGTCAATGTGGCGTGGACTGATTTCATTGTCCGAAAAGTTGCCGACATGGATGCCGAGCGCGACCATTTGCGTAATCTTGGCTCTTGGCTCACGGGGGCTCTCGGGCTTCCGGGGCCCAAGGGCGGCGCCACACAGATTGTGCCATTTGTGTGTGGCGAGAATGCGGCGGCGGTCGCCCTTAGCGGTGAGCTTCGCGGGGCGGGATTCTATGTCTTGCCCATCCGCCACCCTACAGTGCCGCTCGGGCAGGCGCGTCTGCGTTTCTCGCTCAAAGCGTCTTTCACGTCTCGAGATCTTGAACCGATGGTTGAACTATTACAGACTCATAATCAGAAGTGAAATTTAGGCATATCAGGTCGTCGCAATCTTCCGAGGCGACTCTATGGTTCCTCGGCTGGGGCTTCGATTCTTCAATTGAGCCTTTCATTGCCGACGAGGGCAACGTGTACCTTTTGTGGGACTATGCGTCTCTTGAGCTTTCTCTTGATGCCTCCGCATTCTCTTCCGTCACGGTCAAGGCGTGGTCCATGGGCGTGTGGGCGGCCGAGGCTTTTCTTGCCGCGCACACGGAGGTCCGAGTGAGCCGTACTGAGGCTTATTGCGGGACTCCGCGACCGGCCGACGCGTCATACGGCATCGGAGCCGAGGCCATCCGGTTGACCATTGACCATTGGGACGAGGTCAACCGCCGCAAGTTCGCCCGCAAGGTGGCTGTTGACTCCTCTCTTGCCGCCACACTGAGCCCGTTGCTCGAGACTCGCGGCCTCGACAGCCAACGCTCTGAGTTGCAGTCTATACTGGACGCCCAGACGGAGCTCCCCCAGCGGGTGTGGGACTTGGCCGTAGTCAGCAAGCGCGACAGGATTTTCCCCGTGGCGTCGCAACGCGCGTGGTGGAGCGGGAGGGCCCGATCCATTGATGAGCGCGACATTCCCCACTGGCCGTTCTCCATTAGCCCGCAGCCCTGATGTGTAACGACGTAGAGCGGCGTTTCGGCAACAGCGCGGCAACATACGAGGCCGCGGCCGACGTGCAACGGCGGGTGGCTTTGCGCCTGTCAGACATGGTCTTGCCGCATTTGGGGCAGCGCAAAACTGTGTTCGAGTTCGGGTGCGGCACGGGGCTGTTTTCTCGCCTGATAGCCTGCGGCGCAAGGCCGGCAGCTTTTTATCTTAACGACCTCTCGGCCGATATGTTGGCCGTCGCCAAGGGCAAGATTGCGGCCACCTGCAGCCCCGGCAGTGTGATAGACATGGTTGGCGACGCCGAGGTCATGCCTTGGCCCTCGGCCGATGCCGTGCTCTCTGCTTCGGCCGTCCAGTGGTTCAACTCGCCGCTATCTGCTGTGCGCCGAGCTTCAGAGGCCTTGAGGCCGGGCGGTATTATATCACTCGCCACCTATGGCCCTCTCACTTTTCGTGAGTTGCGCGAGGGGCTGCCGTGCTCTTACCCATCTCCGCAAGATTGGGAGCTTGAGCTTAAAGATTGTGGATTTCAAACTCTCGCGTTCGAGTCTTTTTTACTGACGCAGAGCTTCGCCTCGCGCATGGCTCTCTTGCGCATGGTGGTCCGCACCGGGGTGGGCTCTCGGGGAGAAAAGCAGTCGGCATCCGCCTTGCATGGCGAATGCCGACTGACGTGGCAACCTATTATGTTCGTCGCGCGCCTGCTCGGCTGATGCTGACGAACTCTAAAATTTAAACGAATAGGTGATAGACGGCACCCATTGGTACAGATAAATCATGTAGCCTTTGGCGTCGCTCATGTCCCACTTGTCTCCTTTCACGAAAACGGAGTAGGCGTTCTTGCGCCCGTAGCAGTTGTACAGAGCCACTATTATCTGGGACTTCCACCTTCGGGTCGCTTTGAGCGTGTGAATCCATGAGAAGTCAAGTCTATGAAAGTCCGGCTTCTTGTATCCGTTTCGTTCGGTGTAGACCGATAGTGTCACGCCGTCATACATGAAAGTCTCGTAGGGCATGGTGGCTCGTCCGCCAGTGTGGTACTTAAATGCCACGGAGAAATCGTTGCGCCCGGCGTGAAATGTGGCGTTTAATGCCAAGTTGTGCTTTTGGTCGTAAGTCGCATAATACCAGTTGCCGTTGTTTATCTCGTCGGCCCTGCGTTCTGCTTTAGACAGCGTGTAGCTCGCCTGGGCTGTCACCCATCGGTTTTCATATTTCACCATAGTCTCCAGTCCTGCCGCGCGTCCTTCCCCCTCTTTCACCTCGTCCTCCACGTTTTCGTTCATGTGCAGGTCGGCGTTGTCCTTATAGTCTACCATTTGGTGCATCCGCTTGAAGTATATTTCGCCATATAGCTCCAAGTTGGCGGGTTCTATAACGCTTTGCAGGCCGAGTGAGAATGTGTTTGCCGACTGAGGTTTCACCTCCTTGCCAATCGGCAGCCAGATGTCGGTCGGCATGCCCATGGCCGAGTTGGTCAGCATGTGGTCATATTGTACGGTGCGGGCGTAGGAGGCTTTCAGGTATAGCGTGCGAGCCAGAGCGTAAGAGGCCGCCATGCGCGGTTCAACGCCTATGTATGTGCGCTTCTCTGACGCCGCCGAGAGGCGCAGCCCGGCGGAAATGTCCATCTTTTCACCAATCTTAATCTCTTCGTTGGCGTAAATGCCTTCCGTTACCATTCTCCTCTTTTTGAGGTGCTTAGGCAGCATGGCAGATTGGGCGTTGAGCGGGTCTATCTGACCCGGGTTGTAGAAATGGGCCTCTATGCCTATGCCGTACGTCAGGTGGTGCTTGCCCTTATAATGGTCGAAGTCCGCTTTATAGGTCAGTTCGCCCATGCCTGCTTTCCACTCGAAGTCCCTCACGTCCATCTCCTGTTGCTGCATATACTCGTAGTTCGAGTATGTCAGCGTATGGTTTGAGAATAGCTCGTCGCTTATGATGTGGTTCCACCTTAGCGTGCCTGTCACGTTGCCCCACTCCTGGTTATTGTCTTGCGATAATATTTCGCATTTGAATTTATCGTGGCTCGTGTAGGCCGAGGCGAAAATCCTGTCGTTGGCGGATATGTTCCAGTTCGTCTTTGCGCAGAGGTCATAGAAGCGCATCACATCGTCATTGTGCTTGTATGTGTCGTCGGCGAAGTCCGCAACCTCGTTCACAAAGTCGCCATATCCCGCGCGGGCGGCTATCATGAGCGAGCCGACGCTTTTGACTATGGGGGTCTCCACCAATATTCGTGACCCTATGGTGCCCAAGCTGCCCTCCATGCCGAAGTGGCGGTTGTTTCCCTCCTTCATCCTCATGTCGGCCACTGCCGCCAGCTTGCCTCCGTATTTCGGCGAGTAGCCGCTCTTGTAGAAGTCTACCCTCTGTATCGCGTCGGGGTTGAAGGCTGAGAATATCCCCATTGTGTGCGATGGGTTGTAAACAGTCGCCTCGTCGAGCAATATCATGTTCTGGTCGTGCGAGCTGCCGCGCACCGACATGTTTACGCTGCCATCGGCCACCGAGGCCACGCCCGGCAGGCATTGCAGCGTCTTGAGGGCGTCCGCCTCGCCGAACATCACGGCGTTGTTCTTTATGTCTATTGAGCTTATGCTGTGCTTACTCATTTTCGCCATGGCGAGTTCTGTGCGGAATGGGCTTTGCGAGTGCACCGTGACCTCGGCCAAATCGGTGTGCAACGGTGACATGGCGACGTCATGGCGGCCGTGCGCCGCGTCTGATGCCGCCAGTTTCTCGGTCTTATACCCAGCCATGACGAAATATATGGTGTCGCTCGCCACGCTTACGCAGTAATACCCGTAGTCGTTGGATAGCGAGGCGCGACCGCCTGTAACCACGACGACGCCTGGCATGCTTTCGCCTGTCTCAGCCTCTTTCACGTAGCCGCATACGCTTTGTCCGGCGGCCGACGCGCTAATAAGTCCGATTATTGATAATGTTAAGTTCCTCATCTGAATGTAACGTAATCGGGTGTCATTGTGCCCTTGAAAACTATGCATGAAGCCGCAATGAACTGACCTTGCACATTTCGCCCGCTGAAGTTGGTCACGGGGGTGGTGGGCGTGGGGCTGTAGACTCCGCCGTCGCTCGTCAGGTGCGCCTCCACGGCTCCGTAAAAGTCATAGTTTCTCTTGCTTATTGTCCACAGCTCATAGTAGAACCTGCTTCCGAAACTGACGCCCGATGTTTCGCTCGGCGAGGCTCCCATGCCGAGCGAGATCTGAACGCCGTCCAGGTTTTCACGCAGCCCCTCGTCGCTCAGACGCATGGCGTACAGGTAGTGCATGATACGCCAGTTTCGGCTCAATCCGTCGGAGAATAAGTAATAGTTAATCTCGTCTGGCTGATTGTCTTCAAAATAAAGTATCGGCGACCACAGGTGGTCGTCTTTAGTGTCGTGCTTGAAGAATTTTAGTCCGTTTATTTTAGGCGACGGCACCATCCTCTCTGTCGATGTGAATGTGCGGTCGCCAACGTTAACGGTTATTGTATACGTCCGTCCCGGCTCAAACTTGTGGCCGCTCAGGCAGAACTTGCGCCCGTTGCCCTCCTCGTCCTCAAACCATCCTTCCCAGCCGGCATCGTCCTTTATGTTTACCGTCACGTCTTTTATCGGGTCAGGCTCTTCGCCATAGTGCCCGTTCAGGAAATATGTGTCGCTGCTTTTCCTTATGTATACGGTCTGTATTTCCGCATGGTCGGTCACCATGGCGTCTATAACTATCATATCCGTCTTGCCTGCCTGCATCACGTCGCATTCGTCCACGCATCCTGTGGCGATGCACCCGAGTGCGGCCGCCGCTGCGTATAAGCTAATTTTTCTCATTGAGAGCCCTTTCTATCTCTTTCTCTACGTCTTTTATGTCAGCTGTAAGCCGCAGAGGGTGGTTGTTTATCATTATTGTAGGGGTTCGCAGTATGCCTTGCCTGCATAGGTATGCGCTATTGCGCCTGATGCCTGTGGCTGCCTCCTCGTCCGCCATGTCCGTGGTGAATTGGTCGGCGTCGAGTCCCATGGTCGCGGCTATGCTTAGTATAGCTGCGGTGGTGACCTCTCCGTGCAGGCACATCAGCGTGTCGTGCATCGCCCAATAGGCGTCTTGCATGTCGGCGGCATGCGCCGCCCGCGCCTGGACGGATGCCTCGTCGGAAAAGTCAATCTGGCGGAACTCCACTCTGTCGCCATATTTACGGAACAGCCCCTCCAACCCTTTGTGCATGGCTTGGCACAGGCCGCAGTCGTAGTCGGAAATTATCGTTACTGCCACTTTCGCTCCTATTTGCCCCCGCCTGCGTGTCTCCGCCGAATCGACCTCTACGGCTGGCGCAATTGGAGGCTTGAGGCAAATCTCGGCGCCATATCGCTCGGCGAGGCTGTCAATCAGCTCGCTACGCACAATCTCGGCTTCGGCCTCACGCCCGCCGTGCCTATTGCGGAAGGCTGCGATCACGGAGTCGGGTGATATGCCGTTCTCCTTTGCGCTCAACTCTATTAGTCTTATGCCTATCAGCTCTGCCGTGGCCCTGCGTCTGATGTCATATATGTCATAGAGGTGCTCGTATACCGCCAGTTCAGTGGCTTTGTCCACCACGTCGGCATATATAGGCTCGTCTCCTATTGTGGCGACCATGCGGCGGCTCTCGTCCGGGGCGCACGATGTGGCTGCCAGCACTATGGCCGAGCAACCGCACAGTGCGGCTATTCTGTTTGCTCTCTTTGTCATGTCTTCTGTCGCACCCTATGTGCCGGCCATGCGGCGAGGCATTATAGCCTCATTGCGATGGCCAGCCGTGTTTTTCCTAATAGCCGTCCATGTTAGAGTATCTGTTGGAGAAGCTTACCGTCCTGTCTGCGTCGTCATAAAGAAAGAAGCCGCGGTTGTGGTATTCTACCCTGAAACTTGTTTTTTCTCCATTTGCAAGCAAGAATGTGATAGTGTCTTGCTGCCCGCTTTTGACAGAGAAGCTGCATTGCTCCTCATCCCAATACCCCGGGTTTATGACTGCCGTGCTATTACATGTCATCATAGTGGCATTTCCAATTGCGATTCCAAAAGCTGGTTCTTGCCCTCCACTGTTCTTCCTCATCATAGTCTCCGTATATTGTAAACCCCTCGTAGTCTATAACCATAGGGTAGGCGCTTTCTGTCCCGTCATCATATTGCAGTTTAAGTGAATCCACAACTCCAGGCTTCACCTCATATGTGCCTTTTTTTTCTAATCCCCATTGATTCAATACGAATCTCCCATCGGAACCAAACTCGGCGAAATCTCCACTTATATTCATGTGATAACTGGAGTACATGTAAGAACCCGCAATGTTTTTGTCTCGCCAAATCCTTTCCTGCGGGACGCGTAGCTTGTCGCGTAGTACTCCAGTCAAAGAAGAGTCTGT
>SFOL01000006.1 GCA_004552385.1 Bacteroidales bacterium
GCCAAGAACCGGCCAGGCGATGTGTGACGGATGACCGTTAAGCATAACCAGGCAGATGATGATAATGAAAAAGTTGGCGATGGTTGCGCTGTCCCTGATCGGGACGGCTACATCCGCTTTATCGCAAAACTTCAACCTCTCCAAGTTCAACAACGCGCAAGGTCTCCCACAAAACTACATCTACAGCCTTGTCCAAGACAACAGCGGTTTCGTCTGGATCGGCATGGGAGAGGGGCTCTCGCGCTATGACGGTCTCCACTTCACCAACTACTTCAAGCGCGATTCCCTGTCGGATAATTACATATCCGATATGATAATTGACACCGACGGCCTCCTCTGGTGCGGCCACGGGAATGGCTCCTTCTCTTATAACAACGGTCGAACGTTCGTAAAGATCCCGCAGGTCGAGGAGATGCAGGCCCCAATCAAAGACATGTGCCTCGACGACAGGGGCAACATCTGGGCCGTCGAGCAAAACATGGGCATCGTAAAGATCTCGCCCGATCACAAGCTGACCACATATTTTGACGACGAGCTCTTCGGCGGACGTATGTACACCTCCATTTGCGCCGTCAACTCCATGATTCTTCTCGTCGGAACGTCCGACGGCCTGCTGACCGTCCGTGTCAATGTCGACGGCACTCTCAATGCCCCCGAGGAGATTTCCGAGTTGCCTATGACCACGGTTAACTGCATCAAGCCGACCCGCCGAGGCTCCGACTTCTGGGTCTGCTTTGACGATGGCAGAATCTACCGCTACTCGCCTACCAACGGCGCCCAGCTGCTCAGCCAGTGCACCAAGGTATGCTCCTCTGGGCGTGTGGCGGCCTATGACATCCGCTCCATTTATGAGGAGGAGAGCGGTAACCTTTACCTCGCCACTTGGGGAGACGGTGTCAAGGAATGGGAGTATCGCGAAGACACGCGTGACTATGTCGAGGCTTTGACTCTCGATGAGCAGAACGGACTCGGGAATAACTATGTCTCCGACATCATGGTCGACCGCGAGGGCATCTTCTGGTTCGCCACCTACGGCGGCGGAGTCGTGGCGTGGATTAACAACTACTTCGCCCAATACAATATCTCCGACGTCGGACTTGCCAAGAGCCGGGTGGTCTCTGCCCAGATTCACGGCGAGAGGCTCTGGCTCGGACTTTCCGACGGGCTCATCAACATGGACACCAAGTGCATGGCAAATTATGAGTATTATGACGCCACGCAAGGGTTGCCCGAAAGGAAGGACATCGTTAAGGTTGTCTTTGACGATGTCAGGGGTGTCCAATACGTCGGGACGCGCGGCGAAGGCGTCTTCATCAAAAAGAGTGCCGACCTTCGTTTCCGCAGGCTCAATATGGGAGACATTCAGCGAAGTCAGATGTCTGTCAACGATATGGCCATTGACTCTTCTTTCCTCTATGTCGCTACCACTGGCGGACTTGTTGTCTACGACATTGAAGACGCCTCGACTCGCACCTTCACCACGTCCGACGGACTTCCGCACAACAACATCAACTTCGTCAAGCTCGACCCCGACGGTCAGCTGTGGTTCGGCCCCAAAGATAGCGGAATCGCCATGCTCTTTAATTCTGACGAGTTCGACATCCACAGGCTTGCCGACGTGCCTGTCGACGTCGCTGGCATGTCGTTCGACGACCGTGGAAGGTTCTGGCTCGCCACTGTCAACAATGGCATTCTGTGCACTAATAACGATTCCGTCGTCTCTATCACAGCGACCGATGGACTCCACAAGAATTATTGCTACGGCATCTCGCGCGACGGCAACGGCCATATTTGGGTCTGCCACCAGCCCGGCCTCAGTTGCATTGACCTCTCCAACGGCAACATACGCACTTATGGCGCTGGCAGCGGGATGAATTACGAGTTCACGGGGGCTGTCTCCGCGCCTAATGGCGACATCTGGTTCTCCACCACTATGGGAGCCGTCCATTACATTAGCGCGTATGACAGGCGCAACAGTGTAGCTCCGATAATGAACCTGACGAGCATCGTCATTTCGGGTCACAAACATGACATCCATGACGATATCGACCTCGACTACCCTTACAGCGGCGACCCTGACAAACTCGAGTTCGAGTTTGTGGGCATCAGCATGAAGGACCAGGCCAACGTGACTTATGAATATTGGATGCAGCGCGCCGACGACGACCCCGTCCCACGCTGGATGCCTCTCGGCACTCAGAACCACAAGGAGTTCGATTACATTCCGGATGGCGACTATGTACTCAATATCAGGGCATTCAACAGCTCCGGCATCGTTAGCCAGCAGCCGTTGCGCATCAAGATACATATCGACAAGCCGTTCTGGAAGATGTTCTGGTTCCCCATCTTCGCTTTCATAGCGCTAATCTTCGCAGTGCGCTCGTTTGCAAAATGGAGGGAGCGTAAGCTCATGGCTCGCCAAAAGGAACTCGAGGCCGAGGTTGCGCGTCAGACTAAGGAGATCAACGAGAAGAAGAACGAGATTGAACGTAAAAATAAGGATATTACGGGCAGCATTACTTACGCCAACCGTATACAGACCGCCGTCCTGCCGTCTCGTGCCAGCTTGATGGATTTGCCTTTCGCCGATTCTTTCCTCATGTTCCGTCCGCGAGACATCGTAAGCGGTGACTTCTACTGGTTCAACATGTATGGCAGCCATGCCCTCATCTGTTGCGGTGACTGCACCGGCCATGGCGTGCCAGGCGCCTTTATGACGCTTATCGGTACGACGATACTCAACGACGCCACGCGAGACCCGGCCATGCGCCATCCGAAGCCGCTTCTCGAGAAGCTGGACAAGGAGGTCAAGCGGACCCTTAACAAAAATCAGACCGTGGAGACGCGCGACGGAATGGATTGTTCCATAATTGACATCGATATGGAGACGGGCATTATGGTGTCGGCTGCCGCCAAGAGGCCGGTCTTTGTAGTCCGTAAGGGGAAGCTGACCACTATTAAGGGCACGCGCCGCGCCATCGGTGACGTCTGGAACGACAATGAGTTTATTGAGACCACGACTCAGCTTGTCGATGGAGACTGCATTTATATGTGCTCTGATGGCTATACCGATCAGCTCGGATCCGATCCTGCCGCCGATTCCGTCCCCGGGGCTGTCATTAGCGATGACGAGGCAATAAAGTTCTCAACTAAGCGCTTCACCAACACTCTTGAGGACCTGTCATCTCTTCCTATGGAAGACCAGCTGCGAAAACTGAACGAGACGTATGATTCCTGGCGTCATAACATAGACCCGGTCGATGACGTCATAGTCATGGGATTAAGGTTCAAGGCGACCTCACCTAAGGCTTAAAACATAGCGTCGGCGTTTTCTCGCCTCTCTCAAAATCACGCGCAATGCGTATACGTAAGATGCCCCGTGTCCTCTTCTTGGCGCGCAGCCTCAAACGCTGCCTAAGGTGGATATGGGGCCTTTTTGTGCCCGAGCTGTGCCAGTCGTGCGGCAGGCACCTCTTGCCTAATGAGAATTGCCTATGCCGGCTTTGTCTTGATGAGCTGCCTGCCACAATGTTTGAGACCATCAAGGATAATGATGTCGAAAAGCGCATGAGCGGCCGTGTGCCTCTCTTTTCTGCTTTCTCATGCTTCTATTTTAGACGAGGCGAGTCGTTACGTACTTATATTCACGGTTTTAAATATCACGGTCAGCGTGAGCTTGCGCGCGAGATGGGGCGCGAGATGGGGCGCAGGGCGTGCCGCGCGGGGTTCTTGGATGGATATGACTACCTCGTGCCTGTTCCACTCCACCCCTCCAGGCTTGCCAAGAGGGGGTATAACCAAAGCCAGCTCATAGCTGAGGGAGTGAGTGAGGTAAGTGGCGTGCCGGTGTTGCTACATGCGGTGGAGCGCGTGGCGTTTTACGGGTCTCAGACGCATTTGAATGCCGAAGAGAGGTATCTTAATGCTCGCCGCGACTTCGCCCTCGGCCCGAAGGCCGGTCTTGCCGCAGGGCGGACCGTCCTTATCATTGACGACGTTTTCACCACGGGAGCCACATGCGAGGCTTGCGTCGAGCCGCTTTTGCGGATTGAGGGTCTACGTGTAGGCTTGGCCACTTTGGCCTATGCCGTCCATTAGCCGACTAATAGCTCGTGCTTCGTTTTTTCAACCTCTTGTTCAGCTCGTCCATCCTGCCGTTAAGGAATCTGTCAAGGTCGGCGTAGAACGCTTTGCTGTGATCCATGTGGAGCGTGTGGGTCAGCTCGTGCATTATCACGAGGTCGCGCAGGTCCTTCGGTAGCCTCATCAGCTGTATGTTCAGGCATATACGCCCGTTTGAGGAGCAGCTGCCCCACTGAGTGGTCATGTTCCTTAGGGCTACGTGGTCATATTTCAGCCCTTGCTGGGCGGCGAGTTCCTCTGTCCGTCTGGGCAGGTAGTGCGTCGCCTCATTCTTTAGCGCTGAGTCGATCACTTTGCGCACGTAGGCTTGAAACTTGTCGCTCGCCAGGTCGGCTCCCTCGGTATAGTATATCTTTATCTTGTCATAGCTTATCCTGGCCTCCCAATCGTGTTCCAAGGTGCGCGCCATTTCAAATTCCAGGTCCCTTTGGCTTGTCTTGAATTTTATGCCGGGGATAATAAGCTTTGCCCCCGCCTCGCATCCGTCAGAGGCTCCCGTCTTTACCAACGCCGCTTTTATTTTCGCCCCGAACTTGTTTATGAACTCAATGACGACTTCCCGCGGAGTCTGCAGCGGTGCGGATACCCTTATCCGCCCGTTAGGGTAAATCCTTACTGATAATCTCCTGCTGCGGCCGCTCTCCGTCACCTCAATGCCTCCAAATGGCTCCGCCTCTATTGTGTAAGTCATGGTAAACTCCCCTTATTGCCGTTTTTCTCGCCCTTTTTTTATCCCAGCGATGACGCCGTATGCCAATGGCCACGTGAGCAGCCCCATTATTATGCCCAAAAGCACAGCTCCTATAGCGTATGTTGCCACAGAATCCCCGATGCTCTCCATCGTCGCGTCGGTAAATGACACTGACGCGCTCGCGCCGGTCACGAAGCCGCCTAATTTTATCGACGTGTATATTATCAGAGGTATTAACGGCGGCAGGCTTGCGTTCGAGAACGCGGCAGCAACAACTTTGTTTAGCTTTAAGACGTGAGCAAGTCCCACTGTGGCGAGCATCTGGAAGCCCCATATAGGCATCACCGACATCATCAAGCCGAGCGCGACGGCCGATGCCGTCCTGCCTGGAGGCTCCCGCTGCGTCAAAGTGCGTTTGAGCCAGCCGATGAACATCAGCGGGTAGAAAATTAAGAGGGACATGAGGAGTATGACGGCGCATGCCGACCACAGCCGGATACGCTCCCTCAGCTTCTCATGTCCCTCCGCTTTCTTCTTTGGCGGCATCTATGCCTCTTTGGTCAGGGTCATTCTCACTTTCGTGTAGTCCTCGCCATCTTCCGATACCACGTCGGCTTTTATTCCGAGAGTGTCGTCAATGGTGAACTTCACCACCACCTTGCGCCCGTCTGGCTTTATGGGGGCTATGTATTTTGCGTCCTTCACGTATGAAATGCGCGTCTCGCCAAGCCCTTTGGCCTTCTCGGCGCATTTGCGTATCATCATTAGAGTCATCACGCCTGGCACCACCGGTTTGCCCGGGAAGTGGCCGTTGAAGACGTCGTGGGCCGGGTTGAGCTCGAGAGTGTAGACGTTGTTGCCTGCCTCGTCGGTGCTCCCGCTTATTATCTTGAAAAAATCGTTCATCTTTTTGAGTCGCTTTTTAGTTAGTCTTGTGGCTTGTCGTCGCCATCCCCCGCCTCGCTGCCTTCAGCCGGGTCGGCTGTCGTGGCTGACGGTGCCTCTGGCTTCGTCTCTATTCCGGTGGCAGCCTTTTCCTTGGCTTCCTCCTGCTCTTCTTCCGCCAACTCATCCTCGCGCTTCTTCCATGGCCTCGGGCCGAATATGCGCTCGACGTCTTCCGTGAATATCACCTCGCGCTCCAGTAGCAACTCGGCGAGTTGACGATGCTTGTCGGCGTTCTCGCGCAATATATGTTTTGCGCGCTCATACTGGCTGTCAATGATTTCGGATACCTCGTTGTCAATTATCTTCGCCCTGTCCTCTGAGTATGGCGATCGGAACGCCGAGTCCTGCTGGCCAGTGGAGTCGTAATAGCATATGTTTGGCAGCTTGTCGCTCATTCCGTAGTATGTCACCATGGCGTAGGCCTGCTTGTTAGCCTTCTCCAGGTCGTTGAGTGCGCCTGTGCCTATCTGGCCGAACGTCAGCTCCTCGGCTGCGCGCCCTCCCAACACTGAGCAAATGTCGTCGAGCAGGTGGGCCTTGGTGGTCAGTTGCCTCTCCTCGGGCTGATACCATGCGGCGCCCAGAGCCTTGCCGCGCGGGACTATGGTGACCTTTACCAGAGGGTTCGCATACTCAAGCAGCCAGCTTACAGTGGCGTGTCCCGCTTCGTGGCACGCTATGGTCTTGCGCTCTTCTGTGGTCATTATGCGATTCTTGCGCTCGAGGCCTCCCACTATGCGGTCCACCGCATCTTGGAAGTCTTGCCGCTCGACATATTTTTTGTCTTTGCGCGCCGCTGTCAGAGCCGCCTCGTTGCAGACGTTGGCTATGTCGGCTCCCGAAAATCCTGGCGTCAGCTTCGCAAGGAACGAGCGGTCGAAATCCGGCGACAGCTTGAGGGGGCGCAGGTGGACGTTGAATATCGCCTCGCGCTCTTTTATGTCGGGCAGCTCCACTTGGATTTGACGGTCAAAACGTCCGGCGCGCAGCAGGGCGCGGTCCAATATCTCGGCCCTGTTTGTGGCGGCCAGTATTATCACGCCGCTGTTTGTGCCGAACCCGTCCATCTCGGTCAGCAGCTGGTTCAGGGTGTTCTCGCGCTCCTCGTTACTTCCGAAGCTGTTGTTCCTGCCGCGTGCGCGGCCTATGGCGTCTATCTCGTCTATGAAGATTATTGACGGCTTCTTGTCTTTAGCTTTCTTGAACAGGTCGCGCACACGGCTCGCGCCCACGCCCACGAACATCTCGACGAAGTCCGAGCCCGACATTGAGAAGAACGGTACGTGGGCCTCGCCGGCCACCGCTTTCGCCAGGAGGGTCTTGCCAGTGCCCGGGGGGCCTACAAGCAGGGCGCCCTTGGGTATCTTGCCGCCCAGCTCGGTATACTTCTCCGGATGGCGCAGGAACTCCACGATCTCCTCCAGCTCCTGCTTGGCGCCGTCAAGGCCGGCCACGTCTTTAAAAGTCACTTTCACCTCCTCGGTGTCCTTGCCTACCTCCTTGGCCTTCGATGCACCGACGTTGAAAATACCGCCACCGCCGGCGCCACCGCCCATGCGGCGGAACATCAGGTAATATATGAGGCCGAATAGCAGGAACGGCCATACGAACATCATGATGTTGCCCATCATGTCGCTCCTTTGCTCATAGAAGACGGCTATGGGCCGGTGCTCCGCCTCCTCTACCTTTTTGCGGCTGGCCTCGAAGCTGTCTATGCTAGGCAGATCCACCACAAAGTGCGGACCTTTCCGCGGAACTGGCATTGCGCTCGAGAACAAGTCCTTGTAGTTGTCCACTGAGTCGGTTTTCAGCGTCACCTCGGCTTGCAAGTCGTTGCGTATCACGACAATCTTGTCCACGCCTTGACGACCCAGAAGCTGTGTCTCGAATTGGCTGTATGATATGCTGTGAGGAGCGCTGCCCGTGAAGAATGCGCTTATGCCCACCAGCATCAAGGCCACGGCGCCATATAGCCAATACGGGTTGAAGTTTGGCATCCGTCTCTTCTTTGCGTTGTTTTCCGCCATATTGTTTTGAGGAGAATTTTGTGACTGATTTGTTTTAGTATACCGCCCCCGGCTTCTAAATCTCGTCGGGAAGGTCGGTGCGTTTGGCGTCGGCCCACAGGCCCTCCAGGTTGTAGAACTCTCTCCGCTCGGGCTGGAATATGTGCGCCACCACGTCGTGATAGTCCACGAGCACCCACTCGCAGTTCCCGCGTCCCTCGAAGTGTATGGGCTTCTCGCCAACGTCCTCGCGCACGCGGTCTTCAACCGAGTCGCCTATGGCCTCCACGTTGGTCGCCGAGTTGCCCTCGCACACGACGAAGTAGTCGGCGCTGGCCCCATCCAACCCGCGCATGTCTATAATAGATATGTTGTGGGCCTTCATGTCTCGCATGCCTTCCACGACAGCCTCTACGAGCGCGTTCTTTATCTCTGTCATCTTTCTGTGTATGTTTCTTTGTTACTCTTGCTGACTTGTGGCCTCCAGGGCCAGGTCTATCACCTCTGATATCTTCTCCACGTAGTGGAACGTCAGGCCTTCTATGTACTTGTCTTTTATCTCGTCAATGTCTTTACGGTTCTGCGTGCACAGTATTATGTCTGTGATGCCGGCTCTTTTGGCGGCGAGAATCTTCTCTGTGATGCCGCCTACGGGGATCACCATCCCGCGCAGGGTTATCTCGCCGGTCATGGCCAGACGCTTTTTCACCCTCTTGCCAGTCAGGGCCGAGACTATGGCCGTCACCATGGTAATGCCGGCCGAGGGCCCGTCTTTAGGCACTGCGCCCTCGGGCACGTGTATGTTGAAGCTCGTCTCGTCAAAGTTCACGTCGCCCAAGCCGAACTTGTCGGCATTCGAGCGGACGTAGCCTAAGGCCAGCATCGCCGACTCTTTCATCACGTTGCCCAGGTTGCCGGTCAGCGTCACGTTGCCCTTGCCTTTGCTCGCCGCGCACTCCACGAACAGGATCTCGCCACCCACTGCGGTCCAGGCCAGGCCTGTCACCACGCCGGCGCGAAGGTCGTCACGCCAGATGTCGTGGTCAAACTTCTCCACACCGAGCATCTCGCGGATGGACGCTTTGTCAAGCTCCTTGTTCGTGGGGCTTTCGCCCTTTGCCACTCTTATGGCCACCTTACGGCAGATGTGGGCTATCACCTTGTCCAGTTGGCGTACACCGCTTTCGCGCGTGTACTTGTCTATCACATACGCCATTGCGTCGTCTGGCAGGCTGAAAGCTTCGTCTTCAAGTCCGTGGGATTTCTTCTCTTTGGGCAGGAGGTGCCTCTTGGCTATCTCCACCTTCTCCTCGAGCAGGTAGCCGTCCACAGGTATCATCTCCATTCTGTCCTGCAGGGGGGCCGAGATTGAGCCTGTGTTGTTGGCCGTGGCTATGAACATGACGTTTGACAAGTCATAGTCCAGATCCAGGAAGTTGTCGTGGAACGCCGAGTTCTGCTCCGGGTCGAGAACCTCGAGCAGGGCCGAAGCTGGGTCGCCGTGGAAGTCGCTGCTTATCTTGTCTATCTCGTCAAGGACGAATACGGGGTTTGATGTGCCGGCGTTGCGGAGCCCCTCAATGATGCGTCCTGGCATCGCGCCTATATACGTGCGCCTGTGCCCGCGCACCTCGGCCTCGTCGTGCATTCCGCCCAATGAAATGCGGACGTACTTGCGCCCCAGCGCTCTGGCTATGCTCTTGCCCAGTGACGTCTTGCCGACACCCGGGGGGCCGTAAAGGCACAATATGGGGCTCTTCATGTCCCCCTTCAGCTTCAAGACCGCCAAGTGCTCTATTATGCGCTCTTTGACCTTGTCGAGGCCATAGTGGTCGTCGTTCAGGACCTCCTCGGCGTGGCTCAGGTCACGGTTGTCCTCGCTATACTCGCCCCAAGGCAGGTTTATAACCGTGTCGAGGTAGTTTTGCGCTATGCCGTATTCGGGCGAGTTCATGTTCATCTGCGCGAACCTGTCCAGCTCGCGAGCGAAAGCCTCGCCGGTCTCCTTGCTCCATTTCTTGCTTTTGGCCTGCTCTCGGTATTTCTCCACCAGGGCTTTCTGGGGGTTGTCGCCCAACTCGTCCTGGATGGTGCGCATCTGCTGATGGAGGATGTATTCGCGCTGCTGCTTGTCTATGTCGCGGCGCGCCTTGGTCTGGATGTCGTCCTTTATACGCAGGAACTGGGTGAACCGCTCCACGACGGCGAGTACTTTCTCCGCCCTCACGTACAGGTTGTTGCACTCCAATATGGAGTTCTTGTCCTCCACCGACGCGTCAACGTTCGAGGCCACAAAGTTCACGAGGAAGTTGTTGTCGTCAATGCTCTTGAGTGCCATCCCCGCCTCGGGCGGTGCGGTCTCCAGCAGGTTGTACATCTCCGTGGCCGCGTCTTTCACTGAGCTTATCATGGCTTGGAGCTGATCTTTCTGAGCGGCCGTCAGCCTGGCCTCCCTCGCGCGCCTCACGGTGCCGATGAGGTAGGGCTGCTTGCTCGTCTGGCCGGTTATCTCGACTCGCTCCAGCCCCTGGAGGATTACGGTCTGCGTGCCGTCGGGCAGGCTCATAGCCTTCACTATATGAGCCGCCACGCCTATGCGATAGAGCCCGCTCACGTCCGGGTCCTCGTCCTCGGCGTCTATCTGAGACGCTGCCACGAATAGGCCGTGCTCGTTGGCCATGCTCTCCACCAGAGCCTTGGACTTCGGGCGGCCTATGACCACTGGCATCACCGAGCCGGGAAATAGCGCCGAGTTCCGCAGGGTGAGGATCGGAAGCTCGTCCGGCAGGTTTATCTTCCCGCCTGTCGGCTTGGTGATGACTATCATGCGTGCGTTGTCTCCGCTTCCTATGTCTCCGGTTTTCTTCTTATTGTTGTCAGTTCTCTCGCTCATCTGAAATTTGGAAAGGGTGTGTGGGGTCTATGTCCGTTCCTTCGGCGGCTAATACCGTGCCAATGATTATCCGCTGTCGGCCCGTGTGACAAATTGTCACGTCATGAGCCGCCGCTCGCGGCCGCCCGTGTGGGTTGTGTCTCCTACGCCTCCTTGAGCCTTGCCGCGTTCAGGTGGCTTATGCGCTCCTTGGCGTAGTCGAGGTTTATGACGAGTTCCTTCTCGCCGGTTGACGGCACAGTGTACATCTTGTCCATCAGGATGGTCTCGCAAATGGCGCGCAGGCCTCGAGCGCCTATCTTGAACTCTACGGCCTTGTCCACTATGAAGTCGAGCACCTTGTCCGGCACGGTGAGTGTCACCCCGTCAAGGGCGAAGAGCTTGGTGTACTGCTTTATGAGCGAGTTCTTCGGCTCCGTCAAAATCCGGCGCAGGGCTTCCCTGTCAAGAGGCTTGAGCGACGTGAGGATGGGCAGGCGGCCGATAATCTCGGGTATGAGGCCGAAAGACTTGAGGTCTTGCGGAGCCACATACTGCATGAGGTTCGAGAAGTCTATCTTGTCCTTGGCCTTGTCGGAGTTGTAGCCCACCACGCGGCTGTTCAGCCTCTGGGCTATCTTGTCGCGTATGCCGTCGAAGGCTCCGCCGCAGATGAACAGTATGTTGCGGGTGTTGACGGCTATGAGCCTCTGCTCCGGGTGTTTCCTGCCTCCCTGGGGCGGCACGTTGACCACCGATCCCTCGAGCAGTTTGAGCAGGCCCTGCTGCACGCCTTCGCCGCTCACGTCTCGCGTTATGGACGGATTGTCGCCTTTGCGGGCTATCTTGTCAATCTCGTCAATGAATATTATGCCGCGCTCGGTGCGCTCCACGTTGTAGTCCGCCTCCTGCAAGAGCCTGCTTATTATGCTCTCGACGTCTTCGCCGACATAGCCTGCCTCGGTGAGGACTGTGGCGTCGACTATGGTGAACGGGACGTCGAGAAGACGCGCGATGGTCCTGGCCAAGAGGGTCTTGCCCGTGCCGGTGTCGCCCACCATTATTATGTTCGACTTTTCCAGCTCCACCCCGTCATCGTCGGCGTTGTGCAGCAGCCTCTTGTAGTGGTTGTATACTGCCACGGACAGGTACCTCTTGGCCTCCTCTTGGCCTATGACGTATTCGTCAAGGTACTCTTTTATCTCCTGCGGCTTGCGCAGCTTCAGGTCGCCCAGGCTCTGCTTGCCTGCCTGTTTCATGGCCTCGGTGACTATCTCGTGCGCCTGCTCGGCGCATGAGTTGCATATGAAACCCGATATGCCGCTTATGAGGAAGTCTACCTCCTTGCGGCCTCGGCCGCAGAATGAGCACTTGTCTTCTTTTGAGTTTGCCATTTTGGGGTGTTGTGCCGTGGGGGCGTGCGCCGCCACATCCTGATATAAAGCGAAAAAACGACGCAGTGCCGCGACCGTGGGCCGTGGCGCTGCATCTTTTTCTCAATCTTATGATTTCCTGTCGTGAGTGGAAGTCACTTACACTTATTTCTTCTCGCGTTTCAAGACCTCGTCTATCATGCCGTAGGCCTTGGCCTCTTCCGCCGTCATCCAGTGGTCGCGCTCCGAGTCCCTCGCCACCTCGTCATACGGCTTGCCGGAGTGGTTTGATATTATCTCAAAGAGCTCGGTGCGGAGCTTGAGTATCTCGCGCGCTGTTATCTCGATGTCGGTGGCCTGACCCTGCGCACCGCCCAAGGGCTGGTGTATCATGACGCGTGAGTGGGGTAATGCCGAGCGCTTGCCGTTCTCGCCCGCCACGAGGAGCACGGCCGCCATCGAGGCCGCCAGGCCGGTGCAGATGGTGGCCACGTTGCTTGAGATGTACTGCATGGTGTCATATATGCCAAGCCCCGCATACACGCTGCCACCGGGCGAGTTGAGGTATATGGAGATGTCTTTTGACGAGTCGGCCGACTCCAGGTAGAGCAACTGGGCCTGGACGATGTTGGCCACGTCGTCGTTTATCTCGGTGCCGAGGAAGATGATGCGGTCCATCATCAGGCGTGAGAAGACGTCCATGCTGGCAACGTTGAGTTGCCTCTCCTCAATGATGGTCGGGGAGATGTATGAGTCGGTCACCTTGGTGTATGAGTCAAAAAGGTTGCCGCTTATGCCGCGGTGCTTGACTGCAAACTTGCGGAAGTCGTTGCTGTCGATCATATTGAGGATATGGGTTTGTATATTAACAGCATAGCAGCCTTGCCGCCATGTTGAGGCGGGGCAAGGCTGCCTGCGCTGATGTTTTTTACTTATTTCTCAGCCTCGAAGAGCTTGTTGAAGTCCTCCTGCGAGATTGCCTTGCTCTGGACGTTGGCGTGCTCCTTGGCGAAGGCGAAGAGCTTCTCCTCTACTGCGCCCTCGGTGAGGTGCTGGCGCTGCTCCTCGTTCTTGACCATGCTCTCTGCGTAGTTGGCGAGCTGCTCCTCCGGGTAGTTCGTTATTCCGTATTGCATGAGCTGCGCCTTGGCGGTCTTCTTGGCGAAGTTCAAGACGTCGTTGTGGTCGATGCGGAGGTCATTCTTCTTGGCCACGCGGTTCTTGACGACCTGCCACTTGAGGTCGTTGAGGAACTTCGGGAACTCCTGTGTGAGAACCTCCTCTGAGAAGTTCTTGTTGTTGCGGTTGACGACGGTGAGCCAACGCTTCAGGAAGTCCTCAGGGAGCTTGATGTCGCCTGCTGCGGCGAGGATGGCCTTGCGGACGTCGATGCCGAAGCGGTACTCCTCGGCAAATGCGTTGGAGGCGGTTATCTGCTCCTTGACCTTGTCGCGGAAAGCCGCGATGTCGGAGATGTTGTCGTTGGGGAACACCTTGTCGAAGAGCTCCTTGTTGACCTCGGCGTTCTTGAACTCGCTGACCTCGCTTATAGCTATGGTTGCGGTTGCGCCTGCGGCCACGGCCGCTGCCTCCTCCTTTGTGATGCCGAGGAGGTAGGATACGTCGCTGTCCTCAGGGAATGCCTTGCGCACGTCGAACTCGATGGTGTCGCCAGCCTTCTTGCCGATGAACTTGGCTTTCTCAGCCTCGTCTTTCATGACGGCGACAGAGGCCAGGCCCTTCTCATTCTTGAAGTCGCCTGAGGTTACCACGCCCTTGATGAGCGAGTTCTCCGTGGAAACCTCCACGGGCGCGTGGCTGCCATAGCGGCCGGAGATGTTCTCTACGGCCTCGTCGATAGCCTTCTCGTCTACCGTGATGGTGTATGCGGGGATTTCGAGGCTGTTGTCGACGTTGACGTTGACCTCAGGAGAGAGGCCGAGGTCGAACTTGAACGTGACCTTGTCGAAGTCCTTGTCGAAGTCGATGGGCTCCTGCTTCTCGTTAGGCAGGGGTTCACCGAGAATGTCTATGTTGTTGTCCTTTATGAACTTGGAGAGTTCTTCGCCAATCATACGGTCGATTGTGTCTACGAGGATAGACTTGCCGTAAAGCTTCTTGACCATGCCAGCGGGAGCATGACCAGGACGGAAACCCTTGATGGCGACACGCTTGCTGTAATCCTTGATGCCTTTTTCAACCTTCGGCTCGTAATCTGCCTTGTCGAGCTCGATGGTGAGGACGGCGTTGAGCTCATCAATGTTTTCTTTTGAAACGTTCATTTCAAACTATTGTTGTATAAGATAAGTTTACTTGTTAATGTGAGTACGGATGAGGGGACTCGAACCCCTACGCCTTTCGGCATCAGATCCTAAGTCTGACACGGCTACCAATTACGCCACATCCGCATAGAGCGGTGCAAAGTTAGTCATTTATAATTGCAAACAGCAAATTATAAAGTTTTTTTTGCTCCCCGCCATTGTGCGCCCGTGCGACATCAATCGTCGAATTTCCTGCGCCGCAAGATGAAGTCTTTGCCCAGGTAGACCTCTCGCACTTTCTCGTCGCCTGCCAGCTGCTCTGCCGTGCCGGCGCGGAACAGCTTGCCCTGGACCTGTATGTAGGCGCGGTCGCAGATGGCGAGGGTCTCGCCGACGTTGTGGTCCGATATGAGCACGCCTATGTTTTTGTCTTTCAAGTGCCAGACTATTTTCTGGATGTCGTAGACCGCTATGGGGTCCACTCCCGCGAACGGCTCGTCGAGCATTATGAACTTAGGGTTGATGGCCAGGGCGCGGGCTATTTCGGTGCGCCTGCGCTCGCCGCCGGATAGCTGGATGCCGAGGCTTTTGCGTATGTGGCCGAGGCCGAACTCCGATATGAGCTCCTCGAGCCGCTGACGCTGATACTCCTTGGGGTAGTCCGTCATCTCCAAGACGCCCATTATGTTGGCTTCGACCGAGAGTGTCCTGAACACCGAGGCCTCCTGCGCAAGGTAGCCCACGCCGAGCTGGGCGCGGCGGTAGACGGGCAGGTGGGTTATGTCCTGGTCGTTGAGGTAGACGGTGCCCTCGTTCGGCTCGATGAGGCCTACCGTCATGTAGAACGTGGTCGTCTTGCCTGCACCGTTGGGGCCGAGCAGCCCCACAATCTCGCCTTGGCGGACCATTATGGACGGGCCGTCGACTACTTTGCGGCTGCCGTATATCTTGACGAGTTTGTCGGTGCGCAGCACCATGTGGTCGGGGTCGGGCGTGGGGTCCGGCTCTTCGTAGATGGTGCCCACCTCGAGCTCGCCGGCTATTATCCTGGCGCGTATGGCGTCGCTTTCGCTCATGCCCGACGTGTCGACGGCGCTTTTGTCGCTCTTTGGCTCTTCTGTCTCCATTTCTTTCTTTGCTAAGCTGTTGTGTGCGGGCTTCTTTTGCTATTCCTTAGGTTCGGGTGCCCCGAACTCCATGAGGTAGGCTTTTATGAAGGCGTCGATGTCTCCATCCATCACAGCCTGGACGTTTGAGGTCTGGTAGCCCGTCCGGTGGTCTTTAACCCTCCGGTCGTCGAAGACGTAGCTGCGGATTTGCGACCCCCACTCGATTTTTTTCTTGCTGGCCTCTATTTTCGCCTTGGCGGCGTTGCGGCGTTTCAGCTCGCGGTCGTAGAGCTGCGAGCGCAGGAGCCTCATCGCGTTCTCGCGGTTCTCGGTCTGCTTGCGCGTCTCCGTGTTCTCTATGAGGATCTCCTCTGTCTCGCCAGTGTCGGGGTCGGTGTACTGGTATCGCAGCCTGACGCCCGTCTCAACCTTGTTGACGTTCTGGCCGCCCGCGCCGCCGGAGCGGAAGAGGTCCCATGACACTTTCGAGGGGTCCACGTACACCTCGATGGTGTCGTCGACCAGCGGGGTGACGAAGACCGAGGCGAATGACGTCATTCGCTTGCCCTGGGCGTTGAATGGCGATACGCGCACCAGTCGGTGCACTCCGTTCTCGCTCTTCAGGTAGCCGTATGCAGTGTCGCCCTCTATCTGGAAAGTGACGGTTTTTATTCCGGCGTCGTCGCCGTCTTGCAAGTTGGCTACGGTGACTTTGTATCCGTGCGCCTCGGCCCACCTCTGGTAGAGGCGCATGAGCATCTGAGCCCAGTCCTGGCTCTCGGTGCCGCCGGCGCCTGCCACGATTTTGAGGACGGCGCTGAGCTGGTCCTCTTCGCCCTGCAGCATGTTGGCAAGCTCGGCCTCCTCCGTCTGGCGCAGAGCCGCGGCGTACGCGTTGTCTATGTCGGCCTCTTCCACTATGCCCTCTTTGTAATATTCAAGGGCGAGAGACAGTTCCTCGTTGGCCGCGTGTACTTTGTCGAAGCTCGACACCCATTTTTTGTTGGCCTTGACGCGTTTCATTACTTCGTCGCTCTTGACCCGGTCGTCCCAAAATCCTGGCTCCTGGGTGCGCAAGTCGTCTTCTTGCAGTTCTATGCGTCTGTGGTCGACGTCAAAGGTACCTCCTCAGCGCGTGCTCGCGCTCGTTCAGGTCCTTTACCTGGTCCTGTGTCGTCATGTCTAAAGGGTTGATGTTTCGTGTGTTATAGTTTGTTCTCCTATTTCTTGGGGCGGTTTATGCCTCTGGGGTGTCGTCAAGGTTGAGCAGCCCTGCGGGCAGGCTCATGGTCAGGGTCTTGCCCTCCTCGTTAATGTCTATGACGAACTCGTCGGCGGCGGGTATGAGGACCTCGCCCGACGGCGTGCTGACCACGAACAGGGGGTTGATGGCCACTGAGTCGTCTATGTCCTCAATCACTCCCACCTCGCCTGTGGACGGGTCGTTTATCGTGAAGCCTATGAGCGAGCCCATTTCAAGGTCGTCAGAGTCCTCGTCCTCGTCTCTTTCGTCAAGTCCGAGCACTCTGCACCCCACGAGGTGCCGGGCCTGGTCCGCCGTCTTTATGTTGGCCAGCTCGATGGTGGCTGAACGGTCGCCGCGCCTTTTGACGTCGGTTATGCGCATTGGCACGGCCCCGCCGTCAACCTCGACTATCAGGTGCTCGTCGTCAAAGATGTCGATGAGCCCGTCCGGCTTGAGTTTTACGAGAATGCGTCCGTCGGTGCCGTCGGTCTTGGTCACCGTGCCGGCCCCGGTCATCCGCGCCGAGTCCTTTTTTTGCCCCGGTGTCAATATGGTGTCGAGGTCTGTCCTCATTTTTGCTATTTCCTGAATGTGTTGAACCTTGTGTAGCCTTTCCACGCCTTGCGGTAGAGTTTACGCGCCTCGTGGGGGATGTCTATCCACACGCCGAGCGGAAGAGCCTCGCGGCCCAGGTCGGGCGGGGTCAGGCTCATGCAGCGTATGCTGCCCAGGACTTCGCATTCGTCGAACGCGTAGTTGCCAATATTGATGATGCTCTCGGGCAAAACGATTGTCTCCAGTGATTTGCATCCGCGGAAGGCGTCGGCCTCTATCACTTTGAGTCCAACAGGGAGGCTTACGTTCGTCAGACTGTAGCAGTCGGCGAACGAGCCGTCTGATATGCGGACCACATTCTCGGGCAACGCTGCCTCGGTGATAGACGAGCAGCCTGCGAACGCGCTCTTGCCTATTGATCTTACTCCGTCGGGCAATTTAATGGAGCTCAACGACTTGCAGTTCTCGAAGGCCATGTCTCCTATGCCGCTCACGCCGTTGGGCAGTTCTATGTCCGCAAGGCGGGCGCACCCGCGGAATGTGCCGGCCGAAATGTGCGATACGCCCTGCGGCAACTTCACGTGTGTCAGCGAGCGGCACCCGTCAAAAGCGTAATCCCCTATGGAGTACACCGACTGGGGGATGCTGATTGACGTCAGTCTGGCACACCCCTCGAAAGCCTGGGGGCCAATCTCTTGCACTCCGCTTATGAGGTTCACGCTTGCGATTGAGGCGCATCCGCTGAACGCCTTCCAGTCCACGCTTGTCACGGTCTCGGGTATTGTCACCTCCCTCAGCGCCTTGCATCCGCTGAAGGCCTCCCAGCCTATGGTCTCCAGGCCCGGGGGCAGTATGACCGTGCTGAGCGACGTGCAGTCGCTGAAAGCGCCGTCGGCTATGTATGTCACGCCGTCGGCTATGATGAGTTCTCGCAGCGCGGCGCAGCGTGCGAAAGCCGCGTCGGCTATCTCGCTGGCACCAGGGATTATGACCGGTGCTCCGTCGACTCCTCCCTCATATTGCGAGCCGTCACTGTCGGTGAGAACCACCCTCCTCAGGGCGGAGCAACCCTCGAAGGCGGAGCTGCCTATGCGCTTTATGTCGCCGCCCATGCTGATGCTCTGCAGACCAGTGCAGCCTGTGAATGCGTTGTCAGCAATCTCCGTTACGCCGCTTGGCATCGAGACGGCCACGAGTCCCTCGCACCCCCAGAATGCGCACGGGGCCAGCCTTTTGACCCTCGATGGCAGGTATACGAAGAACGTCTCGTGCGGCTTGGCGCACAGGATGACGGTCGAGGTGTCGGCAGAGAACAGCACGCCCTCTTTCTCAAAGAACCATTTGTTGCCCTTGTCCACCTCGAGTCGCGTCAAGCCTTTGCAGCGGCTTATGGCGTCGTCCTCAATCTTGCGCAGCCCCGCGGGCAGGCGGAGGGAGTGAAGCTCGTCGCAGTCAGAGAATGCGCCCGTGCCTATATATTGCAATGTCGACGGCAGGTCTATCCTGCCAAGGTTGCCGCAGTTGGCGAACGCCCCGTTGCCTATGCTCGCAAGCCCCTCGCCCAAAGTGACGACCCTGAGCCCCTTGCAGCCGCTGAATGTCGCCGCGGGCAGGTGGCGCACCGAGCCGGGGACCGACACGCTGTCAAGGCTCACGCATAGGTCGAACGCGCTCTGGCCGAGCGTCGCGAGGCTGTCTGGCAATGATATGTGCCGCAGTGACGAGCACCTTGCGAACGCCCTTGAGCCTATGCTGCGGACCGAGGCAGGTACATTGACCTCCTCGAGGGCCTTGCACAGGGCGAAAGTGCCGTCGGCTATGCTACCCACAGTGGCGGGGATCGTGTATGTCCGGGAGGCGTTGGCCTTGGGGTAGACGATAATCCTGGTCTTGCCCTTGTCGAATAATACGCCGGAGGCGGAGCAGTATGACGGGTTGTCGTTGTCCACAAACACGGCGGTGAGGGCGGAGTATCCGTGGTCTCCGCCAAAGTTGGCCTCTATGGACGTCACGCTTTTCGGTATGACGAGCGAAGTCATTTGACTGCACCAGCGGAACGCCTCGGGCGTGACCCGCGTCACGCGGTATCCGCCCACAGTGTCGGGTATCACAACGTTCTCGACGGCGTCTACGAATGTGAGGGCGACGGTGCTGTCTGACGTCACCTCGAACGTCAGATAGCCGCTTTTGAACTTGCCGCTCACCGTCTGAGCCGTTTGGGCGTGTGCGCCCGCTGCGCAAAGAGCTGTGAATGTCGCCAATAGGGCGCGCAATATCCTTGAAGATTCCATTGTCGCGAAATTAATCATTTAAGGGATACGAACCACTGCCGTTAAATGTTGCAGACTTGCGCGGTCTGATCGCCATTTGTTAAACTTGCTGTGCGCGGGCGGGGCCAGTATCTGTCGTAACGGCCTGACGCGCCGTCTGTTCACTTGCTATCAAGATTTTGTCTTGGCCGCCCTGCGCATTGGCTTGTCGGCTTTTATCCTTACTTTTGGACGCTTTAAAACAGCAATAACCCAATATCTTTTTTCGCCATGCTCATAATAGGTGTAGCAGGCGGCTCGGGGTCCGGTAAGACCACGGTCGTCAACAAGATTGTGGGCGGCATGGACCCCAAGCGTGTCGCCGTCATTAGCCAGGACAATTATTATAATGATAACAGGGATCTGACCCTCGAGCAGAGGCGTAAGATCAACTTCGACCACCCCGACGCCATCGAGTTCCCATTGCTTATCAGCCATCTGCGTCAGCTCCGCGATGGCAGGCCGGTCAACATCCCGACATACTCGTTCGTCGTCAGCACCCGCCTGGACGAGACCGTCAGGGTTGAGCCCCGTGACGTCATCATCGTGGAGGGCATCCTCGTCCTGGCCATCCCGGAGTTGCGCGACCTGATGAACATAAAGGTCTTCGTGGATGCTGACGCTGACGACCGCCTCGCAAGGCGCATTCTGCGCGACGTGGCCGAGCGCGGGCGCGAGCTGACCAACGTCTTGCACCACTATGAGACCACCGTCAAGCCCATGCACCTGCAGTTCATTGAGCCCAGCAAGAGGTATGCCGACATTATCGTCCCGCAGGGTGGTGACAATGAGATAGCTATCGACATCTTGCGTCACTTCGTCCGCCGCAAGATAGGCGAGTAGGTCCGAGGGGGTGCTCGTCATGCGCTTCTGTCGGGGTGCGCATGGCGGCTGTAAATATAAAGACGCCCCGCCAGTGGTTCCTCCACTGGCGGGGCGTCTGCTGTGCGCCGTTTAGGGGCTGCCTATTCCGGCTTCATCGTTATGACGGCCTTGTTGGCCTCGGCGAGGATCAGCTTGGCTATCCTCTGGATGTCGGACGCCTCTATTGAGTTGACTCTTTGCTCATAGTCGTTGTCGTCGGTTCCGCGGAGTATGTAGGTCGTGATCATGTCGACCCACTGGCTGTTCTTCTGCAGGGCCTCCGCATGGCTCTTTACGAGGTGCTTCTTGACCTTGTCGAGGTCGTCGGCTCTCGGGCCCTCGTCGGCAATCTTCTTGATCTCGGCTTCGAGAATAGGGAAGAGCTTGTCGAAGGCGTCCGGGTCGGTGTCAAACGATATGAGCAGCTGGTACTCTTCGGTGGGAGCCTTGCTAAGCCTTCCGTTCACGCCCACGCCATAGGTGCCGCCCTGGTCTTCGCGTACGCTCTCCAGATAGCGCATTGAGAGGATGCGCCCGAGGGTCGTGAAGCAGAGGGACTCTCGCTGAGAGTACGGGTGCTTGTGGCTGTACACCACGGCGTTTGACACCTTGCGCGTCGTCATTGGGACGGAGAACTCTTCGCTCACGTCCGACTGTGGCTTGTAGTCGCCCCTCGCCGTCCATTCCGCCGTGCGTTTGCCGGTGGGCAGGTTGCCCAGCCATTTGCAAACAGCGGGCATGACGCTGTCAATATCGAACGAGCCGACGATGGCGAACTTGAAGCCTTTGGCCGAAGAGAAGCGCGCTTTGTGGGCCTCCAGGGCTCCCTCCATTGTCACGCCTTTCAGGTCGTCGGCCGAGACTAAGGTCACCTTGTACGGGTTGCCGTCGGCAAGAGCCTTGTAGAGGCGTGCGCGGAACACGTTGTCGGGTTGCTTGTCGGCATTGGCGAGGATGCTCTCCAGGCGGTTGTAGTAAGACTGGTAGGCGGCGGAGTCCACGCGCGGTGTCGTGAACTGGAGGTAGACGAGCTGGAGCATCGTCTCGAAGTCCACTTTGCTGCTTGAACCCGACACCTCGTCGAAGTAGAGGCTTATCTCGGCCGAGGCTGATGCCGTCTTGCCTGTCAGAGCCTTGCGCAGCTCGCTGTTTGAGAAGCGGCCGAGCCCCATCTGGTCGCAAATGCCGTCAGACAGGGCGGCGGAGGCGGCCTTGTCTGCGTTCAGGAGCGAGTAGCCGCCGCGGCTCACGCCGTCGAGCAATATCTCGTTGTCGGCAAGGGTGGTGGGCTTCAAGTACACCTCTACGCCATTGGCCAGTGTGGCCACCCGGCATCCGTACACCTTGTCGTCGGCCCATTTCTTGACCTTGCGCGCCTTGGGCTCATTCTCCACCAGGCGGGTGTCCACCTTCTCGTCCTTATATGGCGTGAGCTCTTTCGTCCGTGCGCCGTCCATCATGCTTTTGTAGCTTTCGGCGTCATATATTCCTTGGTCTTCCTGCATGGCCGAGACGAGCATCACGGGGGCGGGCGTCAGCACGTTGTCTATGTACGCCTTTATGATCTCGGGAGTCATCATGGGCGTGAAGGCTCTGACGAGTTCCCTGTCGAAGCCGATGGAGGTGATGGTGTTGTTCTTCAGGAAGGCGTCGTAATAGTCGCTAACGTAGTCGGACGACTGTACCTTGCCTCTGTTCTCGTAGGCGTCGTCATAGCTCTTTATGAGGTCGTCCGCCGCGCGTTGCAGTTCGCCGGGGTTCACGCCCCATCTGCGCAGTTTCTCTATCTCGTCTATCATTATCCGCGTGGCCTCGGCCGTCTTGCCGTTCTGGGCCAAGAAGAAGAATATGACGGAGTTGAGGGTGGGCGTTATGTCAGTGTCGAACATGGCCGCGTAGCCGAACGGCGCGCCTTGCATCACGAGGTCGTGCATGCGGTTGTTGAACACCGTGGCGCATAGGCGGGCCATGATGTCATGGGTGGCGTACTGGACGCTGTTCCTGATGGAGTCTGGCGCCGGCTCGTAGCGGTACTGGATCTGTACGGAGGTGCGCGTGGCCTCATTGTCTCGCAAGATTGAGAACACCGGCTCGGCGCTGATCGGCACTTTGAAATATGTGCGCTCGGCGGCGTCAGGCTGGGCGGGTATGTCTTGCCACAGCTCTTTTATCTTGGCCTCGATATATTTGGGGTCAACGTCTCCGACAACCACAATGCCTTGCAGGTCCGGCCGGTACCACTTGTGGTAGTAGTCGCGGATGGCCTTGTAGGGAAAGTTGTTCACCACGGCGGTGTCGCCAATCACGTCGCGCACCGCGTATCTGGTGCCAGGCATGGTGTTGGCGTTGTGAGCGAAATACATGCGCCTGCTGGCCGAAGCCCCTGTGCGCCACTCTTCACGGATTACGCCGCGCTCCTTGTCTATCTCGTTGCCCGCCAGGGTTATGAAGCCGCTCCAGTCGTGCAAGACGAGCAGCGCGCTGTCCACTATCGCCTTGTCGGTTGTCGGGACGGCGGAGAGGTTGTATACGGTCTCGTCAAGGCTGGTGAAGGCGTTTATGTTCTCGCCGAAGCGGACACCAACGCGCTCCAGGAAGTTGATGATGCCCTTGCCTGGGAAGTTTTTCGTTCCGTTAAACGCCATGTGCTCCAGGAAGTGGGCGAGGCCGTCCTGGTCGTCCTCCTCGAGGATAGCGCCTACCTTTTGGGCTATGTAGAACTCAGCCGTATGCTTCGGCAGCTCGTTGTGGCGTATTATGTATGTGAGCCCGTTGGGCAGGCGGCCCGTCAGCACCGCCGTGTCTGGCGCGAGCGGTGTCAGGGGTTGCGCCGAGGCTGCTGCGAGTGTGGATAACCCGCACGCCAGGCATAAAATGCGTGAAATAAACTTCATTGCGTGTCAGTTCTAAAAAAATGTTGTTTGTCTATTGTATGGCCGTGGCTGATGAGCACGAATATGGCGAATTTATACTTTTAATGTCTTATGGTCAATCAACAGCGGAAGAATTTTGGGCCTTTGCCGGTATAGCCTTACGGACTTGTCTCGCTCCATTTTGTCGCAGTCTGACCCTTCGTAAAAAAAACGTAACTTTGGCACCTGTCAGAACTGAATTATTATTACTAAGATGAAATGTGATTTTCTTTTAGCGTCTCTCTTGGCGTTCGCATATGCCCTGCGCCCGTCGGATGCATGCGCCCAAGACGTGGTAGACTCAGCATCAGCCGCCCATGATGCGGAAGAGTGGGCGGACACCTCCCGTGTCAACATAGAGGCGTTTGTCGCCACCGACACGGTGACGGGCGTCTCGGGCGAAGTGGGACTCATTGGCGGCAACAGCCACGCCACTGTCAAGGTGCCGGAAGACATGGTCCTTCTCGACTCTTTTGACGCTCGGCGCCTGCTCGAGCTCTATTGGGGCAATGCGGAGGACACGACGGTCCTTGGAGCCCTCGTCCCGGCGGCTGACACTCTCCTTTCGGACATCTCCGTGGCCTTCGTCTTCTACTCTAACGAGGACGGCTACGTCAATGACGATGACGCCGCAGACATTGACTATGACGAGCTCCTTGCGCAGATTAAGGAAAACACGGCGCAGGTCAGCGAGGAGCTGCAGAAGCTCGGGTTTCCGGAGCAGAGCCTCATCGGGTGGGCCAAGGAGCCGAGCTACGACTCGGAGCGCAAGATTCTCCGATGGGCTAAGCATATCCGCTTCAAATATCCCGACGGCGATCAGAACGATGTCCTTAATTACGATGTCCGCATCCTTGGCCGCAAGGGCTACGTCATGCTTCAGGCCATTGCCGACATGACTGAGGCCGACGCGGTCATCGCCAAGGGCGACAGGCTCTCGACACTCGTCTCTTTTGATGACGGGTATACATATTCCGACTATGATGATGACACCGACGCCGTGTCGGACTACACCATAGGCGGGCTCGTGGCCGGTTCGGCACTTCTCGCCAAGACCGGAGTCCTTGCCAAGGTCGGGCTCTTCCTCGTCAAGGCGTGGAAGCTCATCCTCCTGGCGGGCGCGGCTGTGGTTGGCGTCGTCTTCAAGTCCAGAAGCCGAAAGAAGGGTGAAGACGACGGTTCAGAGTCCGCGACCCCCGAACAGAAAGAGTGACAGCACAAGCTGCCCCCGCTCGCTCAAGACAAAAGAGATGCCCTCCCCGCCCGGCCGCGCGGAGGGTGTCTCTTTTGTCCGTCATTATTAGAGGCTGAAAATTTGAGAAACCAGTGGCGAGGTGCTATTTTTGCGTTGTAAAAATAACGTGTTGTAAAAACGATGGAACTCACTATAGTTAAAGTGGGCGGCGCCGTCGTCGAGGAGCAAAAATCGCTCTCCGACTTGCTCGACGGCTTCGCATCGCTCAAGGGGGCGAAAGCCCTGGTGCACGGCGGCGGTCGCTCCGCCACCAAACTGTCTGAGAAGTTGGGCATCGAGGCCCGCATGGTCGAAGGCCGACGGGTGACGGATGCCGAGACCCTCCGCGTCGTCACCATGGTCTACGCCGGCCTCGTCAACAAGAATATCGTGGCCCAGCTTCAGGCGCGCGGGGTCAACGCCATGGGCTTCACAGGGGCCGACCTCGGCGTCATACTCTCAGCAAAGCGCCCGCCCAAGAAGATGTCCGACGGCCAAGTGGTCGACTTCGGCTTCGTGGGCGACGTCAAGGAGGTACACACCGATGTTCTCGCCGGCCTCATAGCCCAAGGCGCGGTGCCCGTCATGTCGCCCATTACGCACGACGGGGCCGGCAACCTTTTGAACACTAACGCCGACACTATAGCGAGCGAACTGGCCCGCGCCATGGCCCGCGTCAGCTCCGTGCGTCTCGTCTTCTGCTTCGAGAAGCCTGGCGTGCTCCTTGAAGCCAACGATGACAGCACCGTCATCAGCGAGTTGGACTATGACACCTTCAAAAAGTACCAGGCGTCGGGAGTCGTGGCCGCCGGCATGATTCCAAAGCTTGATAACGGCTTCGAGGCTATCCGCCAAGGCGTGTCGAGCGTGGTCATAACCAATGTGCAGGGCCTGCAGACGGGGCTCGGCACGACTCTCAAGATATGAGTGCGCAGATTCTGGAGAGGCTCACTGACGAGTCCATCGGACTGCTCAAGCAGATGATCTCCACCCCCTCGGTGAGCAGGGACGAGGGCGCCGTGGCCGACATCCTCCAAGCCAAACTGACGGGGTGGGGGATGGCCGTGAACCGCAAGGGTAACAACTTGTGGGTGAAGGAGCGGGCGTGCGCCGCCGGCAAGCCCGTCATCTTGCTCAACTCGCACATTGACACCGTCAAACCCGCAGCGGGCTACACCCGCGACCCCTTCACGCCCGTGGTGGAGGACGGACGGCTCTACGGCCTCGGCAGCAATGACGCCGGCGGGCCGCTCGTCAGTCTTCTCGCCCTCTTCAGATACCTGACTGGCACCGAGGCGGAGCGGAGCTACTCGCTCATCTTCGCCGCGTCGGCCGAGGAGGAGGTGAGCGGCCGCGGCGGCCTTGAGAGCATACTCCCCGAGCTCGGCGCGGTGGATCTCGCCATCGTCGGCGAGCCCACGGGCATGCAGCCCGCCGTGGCGGAAAAAGGACTGATGGTGCTCGACTGCACAGCCCTCGGCAAGAGCGGGCACGCCGCGCGCGGCGAGGGCGTCAACGCCATCTATCAGGCCATGCCGGCCATCGAGTGGTTCCGTACGCACACGTTCGACAGGGTCAGCCAGTTCCTCGGCCCCGTAAAGACAACCGTGACGCAGATCGAAGCCGGCACCCAGCACAACGTGGTGCCAGACACTTGCCGTTTCGTCGTCGACGTGAGGGTCAACGAGCTATACTCCAACGCCGAGCTCCTCGCGCAGATCAAGAAAGAGTGCCCTGTGGCTCAAATGCCCATCACGATCCAGGAGCGGAGCACGCGGCTCTCAAGCTCGTGCATCGCCATGGACCATCCTATCGTTCGCCGCGCCATGAGCCTCGGGCTCAAGCCCTTCGGGTCGCCAACAATGAGCGACCAGGCCCTCATGCCGTTCACGTCAATTAAGATAGGGCCGGGACTGTCGTCGCGCTCCCACACCGCCGACGAGTTCATTGGCCTCGACGAGATCCGCGATGGAGTCAAGACCTACGTCGCCCTGCTCGACGGGCTGCGCCTGTAGAGCGGAGTCATAACTAAGCCAATTTTTACTATCAGGATACAGGTTCGCATCACGCCCGGCTGCGAGGTGGAAGCCATATCGGGCCACCTTGCCCTCCCCGGCGCGACGACAACATAAAAATAGACACTATGAAGCTTTGGGATAAAGGATATTCAGAAGACGAGCGTATAGACAAGTTCACCGTGGGCAAAGACCGTGAGCTCGACCTCCACCTCGCCCCGTTCGACGTCTTGGGCACTATGGCGCACATAACCATGCTCGAGACCATAGGCCTCATAGGCCATGACGAGCTGCCGGTGCTCCTGGCCGAGCTCAAGAACATCTACAAAGCCACCCAAGACGGCTCTTTCGTCATCGAAGACGACATCGAGGACGTCCATTCGCAAGTAGAGCTCATGCTGACGCGCAAACTCGGCGACCTCGGCAAGAAAGTCCACAGTGGCCGCTCGCGCAACGACCAGGTGCTGCTCGACCTCAAGCTCTACATCCGTTACCAGATCGAGGACCTCACGAAGCACCTCACCAAGCTCTTCGACACCCTGCAGGCCCAGAGCGAGAAATACAAGGACGTCCTCATCCCAGGCTACACCCACCTGCAGGTGGCCATGCCATCCTCTTTCGGCCTTTGGTTCGGAGCCTACGCCGAGAGCCTCACCGACGACATGACGATGCTCGCCGCCGCTTGGGACGTGGCCAACCAGAACCCGCTCGGAGCCGCCGCAGGCTACGGCAGCTCTTTCCCGCTCAACCGCACCCTCACCACCAAGCTGCTCGGCTTCCGAGACTTGGCCTACAACGTCGTCTACGCGCAAATGGGGCGAGGCAAGACTGAGCGCATCGTCACGTTCGCGCTCGCCTCTATCGCCGAGACCATCGGCAGGTTGGCCTTCGACGGGTGCCTCTTCACCAGCCAGAACTTCGGATTCATACACCTGCCTAAGCAGATGACGACCGGCAGCTCCATCATGCCACACAAGAAGAACCCCGACGTCTTCGAGCTCGTCCGCGCCCACTGCAACAAGATTCAAGGCGCGCCGAACACCATAAGACTCATCTCGGGCAACCTGCCAAGCGGATATTTCCGCGACATGCAGATCATAAAGGAGGTCTTCATTCCACTTTTCGAGGAGATGAAGGATTGCATCGACATCACGGCCTACGCCATCGAGAACATAGAGGTGGAGCGTGACGTGATGAAAGACCCAAAGTATAAATACGCATTCTCGGTCGAGGAGGTCAACCGCCGAGCGTTGGCCGGCACCCCCTTCCGCGACGCCTACCGCCAGGTCGGCATGGAGATTGAGGCTGGGCGGTTCGAGTTCGACGGGCAGCTTCATCATACGCACGAGGGCAGCATCGGTAACCTCTGCAACGCCCAGATCCGCGACAAGATGAACCGCATCTGCGACCGCTTCACTTTCAGCGAGGTCAATGCGGCTCTTGACTCATTGCTCAAATGATTTCGTTAGCCGACCTGGCGAGCGGCCTGCGCCGCGTGGCGGCCGCGTCACTCCCGGCTGCGCTCCTGGCTTGCGCTGACGTCCCGACTTATTCGGGACGCGTCGTCGTGGATCTCAACCGCACAGCCTGCGGCGCCGCTACGCTTACGCCTGTGCTCGCCGACAGTGCGTGGACTGCCACCTTGACTCCCGACGTCAACGGTGTCTACTCGTTCGCCTCTGACACTTTGCCAACGGGGCTCTACGTCTTTTCTCTCGACTCCGCGCACCGGCTGCCTATGGTGGTGCGCACGGGCCGGGGGCAGAAAGTGTGCGGGACGGTGCGCAAGTGGGAGTCACTCACGATGTCAGATTCTGAGACCTCGGCCACCTTCGCCGCCGAGCTTTTGCGCATCCGCCTCGCTGTGGCGTGCGACTCGGCGCTCACCTCCGCCCCCCTCACCACCGCCGAAGGGCGGCGGCGCGTGGCCGACAGCCTGAGCGTCATAAGAGATTCTGTCCGTATGATGGCGGACTTGCTTCTCGCCGGCCTTGCCGACTCTTCGCTCGCCGCCCTACCTCTCATGGGGCTGCCGGCGGTCTATGCCGACGATGCCGACAACGACATACTCCTGCGCCGCGTGACGGCTCTCTCTCTGAGCATGCCCGAGTGCAAGGCTCTCGCCCTGCGGCGTGACTTCCTTAGCAGGGTGTCGCGGCTTAATGCTCTCCGGGCGGAGTTTCAAAGCGGTCGGGCCGCGCCCGATTTCGTGTTCATAACCGAGGCCGGAGACTCCATCTCGTCGTCGGTCCTCCCTGCCAAGAGCTTTGCGCTGGTCTTTTGGCCGGATTCCGCATCGACGCCAGCAAAGTCTGCCGCGAGGGTGGGGCAGCTCGCAAGTGGCGGGGTCAAGGTCTTTGTCGAGGCTGCCGATGCCAAAGTCCCACTTCCGGCCAAGAACGCCGTCAGGGGTCGTTTCGCAAGGCTCGACGCGAGGCCCGATCTGCTTTTGTTCCGCCCCGTCACGTTGCTCTGTGGCAAAGACGGGACGGTGGAGCGGCTCACCTTTGACAATTAAGGGCGGCTTGACTATCTTTGCACGCTCAAATATGACATGATAATCATACATCTCTGATGAAAAGACAACTTATTATAATGGCCGCGGCCGCCATGGCGCTCCAGGCCTGCAATCAGGACAAAGGCAAGTCAGTGGTCGAGGGTACAATAGCGGGCGCTGAGAACCAGAAGGTCTATCTTGACAGGCTGGGCGCGGCCCCCTACGCGGCCATGATCGATTCGGCCGAAGTTAAGACCGACGGGTCGTTCCGCCTTGTGGGTGATGTCCAGACCGAGCCTACATTCTACAGCGTGCGCCTTGCCGACGGACGCTCTTTCGCCGTCGTGCTCGACTCCGCCCAGACGCTCAGACTCAAGGCCGACGCTTCGGCACCGCTCCTGCCTGGCAATGTCACTTTCGAGAACTCGCAAGACAATGACAACCTCCAGACCGTGATGGTTGGGGCGTCGGGCCTCCTCGCCAAGCTCAAGGCGGGCAAGGCAGTGTATTCCGACGTCAAGGCGTATAAAGAGGAACTGTCTAAAATCATCTTCTCTAATCCGCGCTCAATGGTCGGATATTACATAGTCTTCCAGCAGATTGACGGTCACTCGCTCTATGACGTCATGGACAAGGAAGACATCAAGGTCTTCTCGGCCGTGGCCACCTCGCTCCAGATGCAATACCCCAACAGCGACCAGGTTAAGAGCCTGTGCGACTACACGCTCCAGGGACGCGCCTTGCAGAGGCAGGCCGCGCGACGCGACTCGCTCATGCAGACAGCCACCAGGCTCAACTCGCCCGACCTCGATATGCCCGACAAAAACGGCAACAACGTCAGGCTATCATCTCTCAGGGGCAAGACCGTGCTTCTCTATTTCTGGGCCGCAGCCGACGAGGCCTCGCGCAACGCCTTCGCGCAGCTCAAGTCGACCTACGCCAAGTACCGCAACCGCGGTTTGGAGATCTACGCCGTCTCTTTTGACGGGGCCAAACTCATCTGGGAGGCTGCCATCGACGGCACCGACTGGGTCAACGTGTGCGACCTGAACGGTCCGCAGGGCTTCGCCGCCGCGGCGTATAACGTCTCGCGAATCCCGTCCGACTACATTCTCGCGCCCGACGGGCAGATTATTGGCAAGGACCTCTTCGGCACCCGACTTGACAACAAGCTGTCTGAGATTCTACGATAAGCAACCATAAGAGAGCGCCGCGGCCAGGTGGTCGCCATGCGCCGCGGCGACAGTCAATCAGCGCGTCACATGATCTATTTCGCCTCCGACTTCCATCTGGGAGCCCCGTACATCGCCGACCGCAAGGCCCACGAGGCGCGTATTGTGCGTTGGCTGGACTCTATTGAGGCCGACTGCGAGGCGCTTTACATACTTGGCGACATCTTTGACTACTGGTTCGAGTACCGGACCGTCATCCCGCGCGGCTTTGTCCGCTTCCAGGCCAAGATAGCCCAAATGGTCGACCGGGGCGCGGATGTCCACTTCTTCACTGGCAACCACGACGTGTGGATGTTCGACTACCTCCCGGCCGAGCTCGGGGTGAAAGTCCATTCCGGCCCCATTACAGTCTCCCACTCGGGCAAGACGTTTTTCATAGGGCATGGCGACGACATAGGCTACGACCGATGGTACCACATCCTCATGTGGGCGTTCCACAACAAGTTCCTGCAGGCCTGCTACAGGTGGGTGCACCCCGACCTGGCAGGGTGGGTCGCCACGACGTGGAGCCATAAGAGCCGCATGGGGCACTATGCCGATGAGCGCAAGAAAGGCCGGAAGCCCGTCGAGCCCGACAAAGAGTTCCAGGTGCTTTACGCGCGCCGGCTTGTGGCCCAAGGCTCCGTGGCCGACTATTTCGTCTTTGGCCACAGGCACGAGGTCATCGACGCCGAGGCCGGCCCGGGCGGGCGACGGGTGCTTGTGATAGGGGACTGGATAAGAAACTTCACTTACGCCGCATTCGACGGCAATGACATAAAAATCCTCACAGACGATGACGCCAGAGTACGCTAAAGATATTTCCACGGCGGCCTACATACTGCCGGTCGGATGGGTGGTGGCCTACGCCGTCCGTATGGTGGGGGCCGACGCATCGGAATTCACGGCATTCCACCTCAGGCAGGCTTTCGGGCTCTCTGTCTTCGAGATCTTGTGCTACGTGCTGCTGTGGCGCGGCGTTGATAATGCTGTGCTCAACAGCGCGCTCACCGTTCTTGTCTTTATCCTCTCCTTCGTCGGAGTGCGCGGCGTCAGGAAAGGACTGATGCGCTATCAGCCGCTTCTCGGCCGGCAGTTTGACTCATGGTTCTCCTTTATTAAGTAGGGGAGCGGGGCTCATCCCATCCCGCGGCGGCTCAGCTCGTCCTTCATCTTTTGGGCGCTCTCGTAGTCCTCATTCTCCACCGCCTCGCTCAGCATCTTTTTAAGCGTGGCCGTCGGCATGCTCTCTATCGGCAGGCCGCGTCCACCCGCCGCCTCCTCTTCTTCGCCGCCTCCGCCGTTCACAATGCGGAGCACGCCCTCCCTCGCAAATATCGGGGCCTGGCAGCGCAGGGCCAACGCCACGGCGTCTGACGTGCGCGAGTCGAATAATATGGGCATGCCGTCGCGTTCGCACACGATGGTCGACTTGAAGAACCCGTTCTCGAGATCGTCCACGATCACGCGGCTCACCCTCGCTCCAAGCGTGTAGAGCATCTTCGCCATGAGGTCATGCGCCAAGGGGCGCGGCAGGCTCACGCCCTCCATGAACACGGCTATGGCCTGAGCCTCGGTGAGCCCCACAGCCATCACGAGCCGGCGCGGACCAGTGATCTCGCGCAGCACAAGGTTATATGACGTGGGCGTGCTGCCGTCCATTATAGCCGCGACGCGCAGAGCCACCAGAGAGTCGTCCCTTTCCATCAGCCTGTGTTTTTGTGATTTGAAGATAGCTCTTTTTGGCCGAAAGTCAACCGAGTATTTCACTTTTTCAATTTAATGCGCTAAATTCGCGCCTGTTAAGTCTGTACGGCTCCGTCTAAGAGCCGCCGATATGTGCACTCCGCGCAGTCTGGCGACCGCCTGCAGGCATCATGTTTTTACATCTTACAACGTAAAATGTACGCAATCGTTGAAATTGCTGGTCAGCAATTCAAAGTCCAGAAGGACGCCACGCTCTTCGTCCACCATCTTCCCGAGAAGAATGAGGGCGACAGCGTTGAGTTCGACAAGGTTCTCCTCATCGACAATGAGGGTCAGGTGACAATCGGCGCTCCCGTCATCTCCGGCGCTAAGGTGGCTGCCAAGGTTCTCCAGCCCCTCGTAAAGGGTGACAAGGTCATCGTCTTCAAGAAGCGTCGCCGCAAGGGCTACCAGAAGAAGAACGGCCATCGTCAGCAGTTCACCCAGATCCAGATCGAGAACATCATCGGTTAATCCCTAACCCCTTAAAGTAATAACAGCATGGCACACAAAAAAGGTCAAGGTAGTTCTAAGAACGGCCGCGACAGCGAAAGCAAACGACTTGGCCTGAAGCTTTTCGGCGGTCAGGCTTGCAAGGCTGGCAACATCATCCTTCGCCAGCGTGGCACAAGGCATCATCCCGGCGCTAACGTCGGTATGGGCAAGGATCACACCATCTTCGCTCTCGTCGATGGCACTGTACAGTTCGTAAAGAAGGCCGAAGGCCGTTCTTTCGTCTCCGTCATCCCCGCCCAGGCGGAGGCTGCTGAGTAAGCTAGCTCGGAGACGTCGAACATCTTCAACCATCCAACTCCCGCACGCTGCAATCTCAGCTTCTTGAGACTCGCAGGGGCGGGAGTTTTCTTTTTTACGCCAGTGCCAGACCTCTCACAAGTCGCGACGCTCGGCTTTCAGACCGTAATATGTTTCGTGTGGCAACGTGGACTCCGACAAGCATGAGGCCTCCGTCCGCACGCCAATAATCAAAGACAATGCTTACCCTAAAGCTCATTCAGGAACAGAAAGATTTCGTCATTGAGCGACTCAAGGTCAAGAACTTTGACGCCACTGCCATCGTTGACGAGATCATCGCGCTCGACAATCAACGCAAGCAGCAGCAGACCGAGTCCGAGGCCATTCAGCAAAAGATGAACGCAATCTCTAAGTCGGTAGGCCAGCTCATGAAAGAGGGCAAGAAGGCCGAGGCCGACGAGGCCAAGGCTGAGACAGCTAAACTCAAGGAGCAGGTCAAGGAACTCGACCAGAAGCAGAAAGAGACCGGCGACGCCCTCTTGGCCAAGCTCGTGCTCCTGCCCAACCTCCCGGCGCAAATCGTTCCTCCCGGAAAGACCGCAGCCGACAACCAGATCGTCTATTGCTCAGTAGACAAGGAGCCTGAGCTCCCCGAAGGCTCTATGCCGCACTGGGATCTCATTAAGAAGTACGACATCATCGACTTCGACCTCGGCACCAAGGTTACCGGAGCAGGCTTCCCCTTCTATAAGGGCAAAGGCGCCAAGCTCCAGCGCGCCCTCATCTCCTTCTTCCTCGACAATGCCATCGCAGCGGGATATCAGGAGGTGCAGCCGCCACTCGTGATCAACGAGGCCTCAGGCTTCGGCACGGGCCAGATCCCTGACAAGGAAGGACAGATGTACCACGTCAACCTCGACAATTTCTACCTCATCCCGACCGCCGAGGTGCCCGTGACCAACATCTACCGCGACGTCATCCTCAAGAGCTCCGACTTCCCTGTCAAGAATTGCGCCTACTCGCAGTGCTTCCGCCGCGAAGCAGGATCATGGGGGGCTGACGTCCGTGGCCTCAACAGGCTCCACCAGTTCGACAAGGTCGAGATCGTGCGACTCTCTCACCCGGACCACTCTTATGAGGCTCTTGACGAGATGGTCGCCCATGTCCGCAGCCTCGTCGAGAAGCTCGAGCTCCCCTTCCGCATCGTACGCCTTTGCGGAGGCGACATGAGCTTCACCTCGGCCCTCACCTATGACTTCGAGGTCTTCTCCGCCGCGCAGAAGCGTTGGCTCGAGGTCTCCTCTGTCTCTAACTTCGAGAGCTATCAGGCTAACCGTCTCAAACTCCGCTTCAAGGAGGCTGGCGACAAGAAGACCCAGCTCTGCCACACACTGAACGGCTCCGCCCTCGCGCTGCCCCGCATCGTGGCTGCGCTCCTCGAGAACAACCAGACGCCCAACGGCATCAAGATTCCTAAGGCCCTCGTCCCTTACACCGGCTTCGAGTACATCGACTAAGCCGCGGCGCAAGGACCCTTTTAGGCTGATAATTCATCGGGGCCGCAGTGGCGTCAGAGCCGCCGCGGCCCCTTTTGCTTTTCCCATGGGACCGGCCCGTCGTGGCCTGCTCGTGCAATTCGGAACCCTCACAATGCATTTCCTTTTCAACACCACATTCACAGTCGAGGACACCCTGCGCGCGGGGTGGCTCAACTGGATGCGCGACACCTACGTCCCCGCCATGCGCGAGGCCTCCGGAGTGGCGGATCATCAGCTCTACGCCATTGACGGCACACAGACCCTCGGCTCGCAAAACTACTCCAGCCAATGGAGGTGCGACAGCATAGCGCAGCTCGGAGCGTTGCGAGCCGCCAGCGCGCGCCTTTGCCAAGACATGATGGAGACCCACGGCGAGCATTGCCTCGCGTTCTCCACCCTCATGCGTGGGCTGACGATCGACTGACCCGCATACTGGCGGATTATCAACAACATGGGGCGCTCCCTGTCTATATGGAGGACCGTAAAAAGAAATACAGGATATTAGGCATCGACCCGGGCACCAACGTCATGGGCTATGCCATTCTCGACGTCGACGGCAACCATGCGCAGGTCGTCGTCCTCGGCACAGTCCAGATGACGCGTGTGGCGGACCACTATGCGCGGCTCAGGCGAATCTTTGAGCGCATCAACGTCATAATCGAGGAGTTCAACCCCGACGAGCTCGCTATCGAGGCCCCTTTCTGCGGCAAGAACGTTCAGACCATGCTCAAGCTCGGGCGAGCGCAGGGTGTCTGCATGGCAGCAGCGCTCCACAGGGGCATGCCTGTCACGGAATACCCGCCCACCAGCGTCAAGCAGTCAATCACAGGTGTCGGCTCCGCTTCCAAAGAGCAAGTGGCCGACATGCTCCAACGAATGCTGCGCTTCGCCGACATCCCCAAGTATCTCGACGCAACCGATGCGCTCGCCATTGCCTACTCGCACTTCCTTGCCAAGCAGCTGCGGGGGAAGCTCGGAGACGATGCCGAAGGTCATGCCGTCAAGATCCCCAAGGCAACGGGCAAAAAAACTTCGTGGGGTGACTTTCTCAAGGCCAACCCGGACAGGGTTCATAAATAACGCAATAGACTAACAGTAAACTGAATATAACTGTGCTTAACCAGAAAGACTATGACTATGAGCTACCCGAGGAGCGTATAGCCAAATATCCGCTTGAACGGCGCGACGCCTCTAAGCTCCTGGTATATCGTCACGGTGAAATATCCGACGCCCGCTTCGCCGACATAGCCGACCTCCTGCCCGAGGGCGCTCTCCTCGTCAGGAACAACACCAAGGTCATCAGGGCGCGCCTCAAGTTCGCCAAGGCCACGGGCGCCGTCATTGAGATATTCTGCCTCGAGCCGCTCGAGCCCGCCGAGGTCGAGCAGGCCTTCGTGGCCAGGGGGCACGCCGTCTGGAAGTGCATCGTCGGCAACTCCAAGAGATGGAAAGAGGGGAAGATAACTTGTCGCATAGAGAGCTCCGGACTCGTCATCTCAGCCACCAGGCTCTCGGCCGACGGCAACACGTCGGTTATACGTTTCGACTGGGATCCGCAAGACGAGACCTTCGCGCAAGTTATTGAGGCCGCAGGCGTAATCCCCATCCCGCCATACCTCAACCGCGACACCGAGGCCATCGATGACACTCGCTACCAGACGGTCTACAGCCTCCACAAGGGCTCTGTGGCGGCTCCAACGGCAGGATTGCACTTCACGCCCGAGGTGCTGCGACGGGTCGAGGAGCGCGGCCACGAGATTGTCAACGTGACGCTCCACGTGGGGGCTGGCACTTTCAAGCCGGTCCAGACTGCCAATGTCGAGGATCACGTCATGCACACTGAGCACATCGTCGTCGAGGCCGACGTCATACGCCGCCTTGCCGCCCGCGATGGTGGCATTGTGGCCGTAGGCACAACGTCCGTCCGTACGCTCGAGAGCCTCTACTGGCTCGGAGTCTTGATTCTCGAGGGAAAGAGCATAGACGAAGGCCTCTTGCAGTGGGACGCCTACCACCTGCCGCAGGGCTACACGCCCCGCCGGGCGATCTCCGCCCTGGCCGACTATCTCGACGGGCATGGACTGCAAGAGCTCCACAGCCAGACGCAAATCATGATTATGCCCGGATACAAGTTCCGACTTGTCGACGCGCTGATAACCAATTTCCACCAGCCACACAGCACGCTGCTGCTACTTATCGGCGCGTTCGTCGGGATGGACTGGAAGAAGATCTACCGTCACGCGCTCGACTCCGGATACCGATTCCTCAGCTATGGAGACTCCTCGCTGCTCATGCCATAAAAAGCCGACCAATATCGCTATATTAAACGTAAAATCTTGAAAGATGGGAAATTATGTGAATAACAACCTTTCGAGGGGTGAGAGCGTCGTATACGAGGCTCACTACCATTGGAAGATATGGATCGAGCTCAAGAGCATCCTCTCGCTCTTCATCCGCCCGCTCATCATGACCAAGACCGACGAGTTCGCCATAACGAACAAAAGGGTCATAATGAAGACCGGGCTCATCTCGCGCAACGTCTTCGAGATGACGCTTGCGCACATCGAGTCAATCAATGTGGATCAGTCCATCATGGGACGCATCTTCGATTATGGGACTGTCATAATCGTCGGCTCTGGCGGAACCAGGGAGAGCTTTGCCAACATAGCGGCGCCGGTAAGGTTCCGTCGCGCGTTTATGGACACCATTTCGCGTTGTTTAAAATATACAGCTAATGCTCAGTTTTAACAACATATGGTGGTGGCGCATGTCTTACTTTCAAACCCGGAGGTAAGCTCTTCTGCGTGTACCAACACAAGATGCAGAGCCTTGTCGATACTCCGGCAAGGCTCTTTCTTTTTTGGGGGGCTAAGGCTTGTTATCACTTCGAACTTAAAATAAATGACTGACGGTATGCCAATCTTTAATTATAAAACAGACGTAGTCTCAAGACTTGGAGACCTCGTGACGCCGGTGGGCGTATACATGAAGCTCCGCGATCTCTATCCGCAGAGCATACTAATGGAAAGCTCTGACTACCATGCGGCGTCAAACGCGCGCTCGTTCATCGGGGTCGACCCCGTTGCGCACGTCCAAGTCGCGCATGGCGTGGCCTCTTGCCAATATCCTGACAAGTCGACCGCGTCACGCCCCATCGGCCCCGACTTCTCCGCGGCCGACGCCATAAACAAGTTCCTCCGCTCGTTCCACGTCGAGGGGGAGGGGCATTGCGGACTCTTTGGATACACCTCGTTCAACGCCGTGAGCTATTTCGAGAACATCAAGATTAAAGACGAGAACTATCCGCAATATGACGCGCCGGACATCCTCTACGTTCTCTTCAAGACCATCATCGAGATCGACCACTTCAACAATCAGCTCCGAATCATAACCCTCAGGGCTGAGGGCGACAACGACGATCAGGATAAGAAAATAGCCAACGCTCTGAAACGCACCGATATACACCCCTACGAGTTTCACGCCGTGGGCGACACCAGCAGCACCCTTACTGACGAGGAGCACAAGGCCAACATCCGCAAGGGCATAGCCCACTGTCTGCGCGGAGACGTCTTCCAGATTGTCCTCTCGCGACGTTTCGTGCAGAAATTCGAGGGCGACGACTTCAAGCTCTACCGCACCCTGCGCAGCATCAACCCGTCGCCCTACCTCTTCTACCTTGACATGGGCGGCTTCAGGATTTTCGGCTCGTCGCCCGAGACGCATTGCCGCATCGACATGAAGACCCGCAAGGCCTACATCGACCCCATCGCCGGAACCACCCGACGCACGGGAGACCCTGAGCAGGACGCCAAGAACGCGCTCTACTTGCGAAACGACCCCAAGGAGAACGCCGAGCACGTCATGCTCGTTGACCTCGCCAGAAACGACCTCAGCCGAAACTGCGAGGGCGTCAAGGTCGATTTCTACAAGGATATGCAATACTATAGCCATGTCATTCACCTCGTCAGCCGAGTCTCTGGCACCCTCGCCGAGGGCAAGGACCCTGTCAAGGCGTTCATTGACACCTTCCCGGCCGGAACCCTGTCAGGAGCGCCAAAAGTGCGAGCCATGCAGCTCATCAGCCAGATTGAGCCCCACAACCGCGGAGCATACGGCGGGTGCGTCGGAAGCATCGGGTTCGACGGATCGCTCAACCAGGCCATCACCATCCGGACCTTCGTCAGCCGAAACGGCGAGCTCTGGTTCCAGGCCGGCGGAGGCATTGTGGCCAAAAGCAACGAGGACTATGAGCTACAGGAGGTCAACAACAAGCTGGGCGCTCTGCGTAAAGCGATCATGCTGGCCGAGAAGATGTAACGACAGGCCCCCGGCAATTTGAAATTCCTTACACTATTAAGAGAAGACCATATGAACCGTAACGTTGTAATAGTTGACAATTACGACTCTTTCACATACAACTTGGCGCACCTGCTCAAGCAGCTCGGCGCCAAGGTCACAGTGCTGCGCAACGACCAGTTCGAGCTTCCGCAGCTCGAGGAGTTCGACAAGATCGTGCTATCGCCGGGCCCTGGCATCCCGAGCGAGGCCGGGCTGCTTTTGCCCGTCATCCGCAAATATGCCACCAGTAAGCCGATGCTCGGCGTCTGCCTCGGGCATCAGGCCATTGGGGAGGCTTTCGGCGCAAAACTCACCAACTTGAGCGATGTCTTCCACGGCATACAGAGCCCCATAAATATCGTGGCCGACGACTACATCTTCGGCGGGCTGCCAAAAGAGGGGCTACTTGTGGGACGCTACCACTCTTGGGTGGTGGATAATGACGGCTTCCCGTCATGCCTTGAGGTCACGGCCGTAAGCCAGGAGGGACAAGTCATGGCGCTTCGCCACCGCGACCTCGATGTCCACGGAATACAGTTCCACCCCGAGAGCGTCCTCACGCCCGATGGCGCCGCCATTGTCGGCAACTGGCTCAAAAACTAAAAACAATAGCAGTCAATATATCATCTCCTGACATTTAAGGCATTACACGGATAGGTATATGAAAGAAATTCTCCAAAGGCTTGTGGCGGGCGAGAGCCTCTCTGCGGCCGAGACTGAGCAGATCCTCGTCAACATTACCCGCGAGGCTTATCCGCGCGAGCAGGTCACGGCTTTCATTATGGGCATACAGATGCGCGGCATCTCGGTCGACGAGTTTCTCGGCTTGCGCTCCGGTGTGCTCCATACGGGCGTCCCCGTCAATTTAGATGAGTATAGGCCCATTGACATAGTCGGCACAGGCGGCGACGGCAAGAACACGTTCAATATATCCACCTGCGCCTGCTTCGTCGTAGCGGGGGCGGGATATAAGGTGGCAAAACATGGCAACTATGCCGCTACTTCGGTCAGTGGCGCGTCAAACGTTATTGAGGGCCACGGGGTCAAGTTCTCCAGCGACGAGGCCCAGCTGCGCCGGAGCATAGAAGAGTGCGGCATTGCGTATCTCCATGCGCCACTTTTCGCCAAGGCGCTCAAGTTCGTGGGCGGCATCCGCAAGGCTCTGCAAATACCCACCTGCTTCAACCTCCTGGGCCCCATCGTCAACCCGTGCAGACCCGCTTTTCAGGTGCTTGGCGTGGCCAACCTCAACCAGATGAGGCTTTACAATAACGTCTATCAGAAGATGGGCATCGGCTATTGCATCGTCAGCAGCCTCGACGGTTATGACGAGATCTCGCTCACAGGAGACTTCAAGGCCCAGACCAAGTCCATGGAGAACATTTTCTGCCCCAAAGACCTGGGATTCGACACCGTGAAAGCCCAGGATATATGCGGCGGACAGACCAAAGAGGACGCCATTAAGATTTTCGACAGCGTCCTCGACGGCTCCGCCAAGAAGAGCCAGACCGACGTGGTCGTGGCAAACGCCGCCTTCGCCATCCACGCCATCGAGCCGCAAAAGTCAATAACCGAGTGCGTCGGCATGGCGAGGGAGAGCATCGAGAGCAAAAAGGCGCTCCATACGCTCCAGAAATTCATCGAGATTAACTCATAACCTTTCTTTTTTTGGAGGGGAGACCCAAAATATCTCACATGAACTACCTGAGCAAAATAGTGGCCCGCAAGCGCGAGGAGGTCGACGAGGCGAAACGCCGCACACCACTGGCCGAAATTATGGCGCGTGTGGCCGATGCGCCGGCGCCGATGCGCTTTGCCGAGAGCATCATGGGCCGGAACGGCATCATCGCCGAGTTCAAGAGGCAGAGCCCGTCTAAAGGGTTAATACATAAGGCGCCTATATCGCCTGCCGACGTCGTCCCGGCCTACTGCAGGGCGGGCGTGTCCGCCATCTCATGCCTCACGGACCATGACTTCTTCGGAGGCTCGCTCGCCGACCTCAGGCAGGCTGTGCGCGCGGCGTCAGACTACGCGGTGCCCGTGCTGCGGAAAGACTTCGTCTTAGACGACTACCAGGTGTTCGAGGCCAGGGCCAACGGTGCGTCGGCCATTCTCCTCATCGCGGCAGTCCTCTCGCATGACGACTGTCGCCGAATGGCCCTCACCGCCAAGCAGCTCGGCATGGAGGCTCTGCTTGAGTTGCACGGCGAGGACGAGGTGGGTTACGTCACAGAGGGCGTCACCGTGGCGGGCATAAATAATCGCGACCTCAAGACGTTCGCTGTCGATCTTGACCACTCCATACGCGTCTCGCACCTTTTGCCAGAGGGGTTGCCGCGCATCTCCGAGAGCGGGATAGGCGGGGTGGACGACATGCGCCGGCTGAGGCTCGCGGGCTTCGACGGTTTCCTCATTGGGGAGTGCTTCATGAGGGAGGACGACCCGGGCATGGCCTGCCAAAAACTCTGCGATTCATTATGACAATCGGCTAACAATTAATAAACGAAGACAGCCATGAGTGTGAAAATCAAGATATGCGGCATGACTAATATCGACAATATCAGCAAGATATTGTTCCTTGAGCCGGACTACCTCGGCTTCATCCTGTGGACTAAGTCTCCGCGCTGCGCCATCGGGAAGCTAAACCCCGACATGCTCTCCATAATCCCGCCAACTGTAAAGCGCACCGGTGTCTTTGTCGACGCCAGCGAGACCGAGGTGCGAGACGCCATCGACACCTATGGACTCACGGCCGTGCAGCTCCACGGTCACGAGAAGCCGCGCTTCTGCGCACAGATCAAGGATCTTGGCGTCGAGGTCATTAAGGCCTTCCATATCGAGGACAGTCATGACTTCGACTCAGTCTGGGACTACACCGAGGTGGTGGACTATTACCTCTTCGACACCAAGACGCCCGCCATGGGCGGGTCGGGCTCCAGTTTCGACTGGCAACTGATATTACGCCAGCCCTTGCGCACACCGTGGATCCTCTCGGGCGGCATCGGACCCGAGAATGTCAGGGAGGCGGCTCAGAGCGGGGCGGCAATCATCGACCTCAACAGCCGGTTCGAGACCGAGCCCGGAATCAAAGATTACGACCTGCTCCGACAGTCCATTGAGGGCCTGCGAGCAGAGTGACAAATGCACTGAGTCAGTTTTTAAAAATTCAACATAAGCAAAATGTCTAAATACCAAGTGTCTGATGACGGCTTATATGGCCGCTTCGGAGGCCAATGGGTTCCCGAGATGCTCTACCCCAACGTGGAGAACCTTAGGCTGAACTACATTAAGATTCTTGAGTCCGACGAGTTTAAGAATGAGTTTCTCGGTCTTATGAAGGACTATGTGGGCCGCCCCACGCCGCTCACCCACGCCAAGAACCTCTCCGAGATCTTTGGCGCCAACATATACCTGAAGCGCGAGGATCTTGCCCACACTGGCGCGCATAAGATCAATAACGCCATAGGCCAGGTCATTATGGCCAAGATGATGGGCAAAGACCGCATAATAGCCGAGACCGGGGCGGGGCAGCACGGTGTGGCAACCGCCACCGCGTGCGCATTGCTCGGTGTCAAGTGCAGGGTATACATGGGTGCGCTCGACATCGAGAGGCAGGCTCCCAACGTGGCCCGTATGCGTATGCTCGGCGCCGAGGTCGTGGCCGCCACCAGCGGCAACTGCACGCTCAAAGATGCAACCAACGAGGCCTTGAGAGATTGGATATCAAACCCCGAGGACACTTTCTACGTCATCGGCTCGGTCGTCGGGCCGCACCCGTACCCCGACCTCGTGGCGCGCCTGCAGAGCATCATCAGCAAAGAGACTAAGCAGCAGGTGAGGGAGCAGACGGGCAAGAATCTGCCCGACTACGTCATAGCATGCATAGGTGGAGGCAGCAACGCCGCCGGCTCTTTCTATAACTTCCTCGACGATGAGAGCGTACGACTCGTGGCCGTCGAGGCGGCAGGCCTTGGCCTCGATTCGGGAGAGACCGCTGCGTCTATAGCCCGCGGGACGGAGGGCATAATCCACGGCAGCCGGACAATGCTCATGCAGACCGACGACGGACAGATCACTGAACCTTACTCCATCTCGGCCGGACTCGACTATCCGGGCGTAGGCCCGCTCCACGCATTCCTCGCCGAGCAGGGCAGAGCCACAGTCCTCGCCGCAACTGACCAGGAGGCGCTCGACGCTGCCAGGCTCGTCACTCTCAAAGAGGGCATAATTCCTGCCCTTGAGAGCGCGCACGCCTTGGCCGCCCTGCCAATGATGAAGTTCAAGAAAGACGACCTTGTGGTCGTGACAGTCTCCGGACGAGGGGACAAAGATATGGACACATACATGAAGAGGCTCTTCTGAACCAACACTAAGAGTTTGTAAACAACATGAATCGAATAGACGACTTATTCAGCAAAAAAGACGGGCTGCTCTCCATATATTTCACTGCGGGCTACCCCGCCATCGACGACACTGTCCAGGTGCTCCGCGCTCTCGAGAAGGCGGGTGTGGACTTTGTCGAGATAGGAATGCCATTCTCCGACCCGTTGGCCGACGGGCCTGTCATTCAGCGAGCCAGCCTCGACGCGCTCCACAACGGAATGTGCATCAAGAAGCTCATGGAGCAACTCGACGGTATCCGATCCTCGGTATCCATGCCTATCATTCTTATGGGATACATCAACCCTGTCTTCCACTACGGCATGGAGAAATTTCTTGACGACTGCCAGTCGCGCGGCGTTGACGCCCTCATTCTGCCAGACCTCCCGTGGGACGAGTACGTGGCTCACTACAAGGCTATGATGGATCGTCGCGGCATACGCTTCATTCCGCTCATCGCTCCACAGATCTCCGATGAGCGCATACGCCATATTGACCGCGATGCCGAGGGTTTCATTTACATGGTGGCGTCTGCCGGCATAACGGGCAGCATCAAGACGAGCGTGGACTACCGCACGCGCTACTTTGAGCGCGTCAAGTCGCTCGGCTTGCGGAACAAGCGCATGATAGGCTTCGGCGTGAAAGATAAGTCGGGGTTCGTCCACGCCTGCGCACACGCCTCGGGGGCTATCATTGGCACCGCCTTCGTCAACTATATCAAGGAGAATGGAGTCTCCGACGAGGCCGTGGCGCGCTTCGTCAAGAGCATCAGGGGCTAAGCCGACAATCTTATTCCCTATTACGCTTAGCGCGGGTCTCATAGTCTTGAGGCCCGTGCTTTTTTGTTCACTCTTTCGCCGGAAAGGTATAAAACGGAGTGGGCGTAAGATGCGTAGCCGACTGTTTTTCATAGACTCGGGGAAAGGCACATGCAACACCTGCTGTGTTTCGCTCCATATCGCGTGTCACTTTTACTTAAGAGCGATCGGCTCGCTAAGCAGACTATCCGCATAAAAAACGTATATCGGTGGGCAATATGCGTGAGAATAAATTTAACAACACTATGGAGCGGGTTGTTTCCCTCTCTCTTAAAGGGTGGATGAGTAGGAACGGTATCTCCCCTGTTTTTAACGGGGGCAAGACGGGTGTGTGAGATCTGGATCCGGAATGCGTTTTACGCAGCGAGAGTATAAAATTGCAGTGATGGAGTCTTCCACCACTTGCTTGTTGTTTCCCTGTTTTGTGTGTTTGTAGTCAGGAGCCGGATGCCGCGCACCGTCAGCCCTTCACCCTCTTGTACAGGTCCACGGCGTAGAGATCCGTCATGCCGGACACTGTGTCCACTGCGCTCATAATCTTGTCGTAGACGCAGGCTTCTGGCCCCACCCTGTATTGCTCGGGAATGAACGGCAGCAGGAGCTGTGAGTAGTATATGTCCTGCTCCGTTAGCGCGCGTATGAACTTGTCAATCAGCGTGCCTATTATGGCAAAACCCGTCAGCTCTATCCGTGCCACGCTCTGGTGCTTATATATGCGTTCCACGGCCGTCGACGCCATGGTGTCCATAGCCTTGCGCAGACGGTCCGTCAGGTGCGCTATGAGCGACTTGCTGAACGTGCCGGCCAAAATATCATCCATGCCGTCGCAGAAGATGCGCGTGGCCTCGCGCACCATGAGGCCTATAAACATCGTGCGCATATACGCCACCTGCTCGTGCCTGTCGGTAACCACTCCGCACACCTTCTCAAGGTTGCGGAACACATTGGCGTCCTCGGCAGGGTCGAAGTAGTTCATGTACAGGTCGCGCGTCTCCTCATAGCTCAGTATGCCAAGGCGGTAGGCGTCTTCTACGTCCATTGCCTGATAGCAAATGTCGTCGGCCGCCTCCACAAGGTACACAAGCGGGTGGCGAGCGTACTCTTGTCTCTCGGCAGACGTCTGCGGAATGCCCAGAGTCTCCATTATGCTCGTAAACGTCTCCGCGTCTTGTTGGAAGTAGCCGAACTTTTTCACGCCCACCGATGGCCGTGGGTATTTGATTATCGAGGCCAGGGTGGGGTAGGTCAGCGAGAATCCGCCCCTCCGTCGCCCGGCGAACGAGTGGCTCAAAAGCCTGAACGTGTTGGCGTTGCCGTCAAAGTTCTCCACGTCGGCCAGCTGCTCTTTGCTCAGATGGTTGGCCAGGTCGCGCCCGTTGCCGTTTGCGAAGTAGTGTTGGATGGCGCGCTCGCCGGAGTGCCCGAACGGCGGGTTGCCCATGTCGTGAGCAAGGCTCGCGGCAGACACTATGTCGCTTATCGACATTGCCATCTCCGCGCTCATGACACCGCGACGGGTCAACTCCTCTGCCACGCTCCGACCCAGTGAGCGGCCCACTGAGGCCACCTCTATGCTGTGCGTCAGCCTGTTGTGTACGAATACCGCCCCTGGCAGGGGGAACACTTGCGTCTTGTTCTGGAGCCGCCGAAACGGAGCTGAAAATATTATGCGGTCATAGTCGCGCATGAACTCTGTCCGAGAGTGCTCCATCCGCGGCGTCTGTTTGCCAGTGCGTTGCGCAATGAGCAAGTCTTCCCACCTCATCTCTTGTCCTCTTTCTTCTTTTTCCTTTTGACTTAATTGCCGAGTTCCGACACGAATTTTATCCTCACCAGGCGAATAAGCTCCTCCGGGTACTCGTCCTCCTCCAGCTCGTCCATGGCCAGTTTCATCGAGTCGTCCTCCGCCTCTTTGAAATACATGAACACGTCGTCTATCTGATCCTGGTCATATTGGGCTTTTAGGTAATAGTCCACGTTCAGCTTTGTGCCGGAGTACACTATGGCCTCCATCTCTTTTATCAGCTCGGGCATTGTCAGGCCTTTGCTCTTGGCCAGGTCCTCGAGTCCCACCTTGCGGTCCACGCCCATTATTATGGCCACCTTGTTCTTCGACTTGTTCGCCACGGTCTTTATCACCGAGTCTTGCGGACGGTCTATTTCGTTCTCCTCCACATATTTCGCCATGAAGTCCACAACCACCTTGCCGAACTTGTGCGCCTTGCCCTCGCCCACGCCTGGTATGTTCTTCAGCTCCTCTATCGTCATAGGGTAATATGTGGCTATGGCCTCAAGGGCCGGGTCTGAGAAGATCACGTGAGGTGGCAGGTTCAGCTTGTCCGCCATCTTGCGCCTCATGTCTTTCAGCGCGCCCAGTGCAACCTCGTCGAGGGCGGACGTGCCTCCCTGCGTCGCGGCCTCGTCGTCGTCAGCGTCGCTGAAGTCGCGATCCATGCAGAACATTATGGATGCCTTGCTCTTACCTATCTCATCGGCTTTTGGCCCCAGGCGCAGGAGGCCGTAGTTCTCTATGTCTTTGCTTATGTAGCCCGACAATATCGACTGGCGCAGCACCGAGGTCCAGTAGCGGCGGTCGTGGTCGGCTCCGTGCCCGAACAGCTCGTGCGAGGCGTGGCCGTACGACTTCAGCTGGTCTGTCGCCACGCCCATTATGAAGTCTATTATGTACTCGGGCTTATACCGGTTGTTGAACTCGCCCACCACGTCGATGAGCAGCTCCACGGCCTCGCGCGCGTCGAACCTCTCGCACGGGTTCAGGCAGTTGTCGCAGTTCCCGCAGTTTGGGGTGGTGTAAGCCTCGCCGAAGTATGTCATCAGAGTCTTCCGGCGGCACTCGCCGCTCTCGGCGTAGGCCACAGTCTCCGATATTAGCTGGCGGCCTATCTCCTGCTCCGTCAACGGCTTGCCCTGCATGAACTTCTCCAGCTTCTGGATGTCTTTCCGGCTGTAAAACGTTATGCACCGCCCCTCGCCGCCGTCGCGGCCGGCGCGCCCCGTCTCCTGGTAGTAGCCCTCCAGGCTTTTGGGAATGTCGTAGTGGAACACGTAGCGTACGTCCGGCTTGTCTATGCCCATGCCGAAGGCTATCGTGGCGCACACCACGTCTACCTTCTGCATCAGGAACTTGTCTTGGTTCTCGGCCCGCGTGGCGGCGTCAAGGCCCGCATGATAGGGCACGGCTTTTATCCCGTTCACGCACAGGTTCTCTGCCAGCTCCTCCACTTTCTTGCGGCTCATGCAATACACTATCGCGCTCTTGCCTGGGTTGCTCTTCAGCGTGTGTATTATCTCTTTCGTCGCGTTCTGCTTCGGGCGCACCTCATAATACAGGTTCGGCCTGTTGAATGACGACTTGAAGATAGTGGCGTCCGTTATTTCGAGGCTTTTCAATATGTCGTGCTGCACCTTGGGCGGGGCGGTGGCGGTCAGGGCCATAATGGGCGCATGGCCTATCTCGTCGGCTATCGGGCGAATCCGGCGGTACTCCGGGCGGAAGTCGTGACCCCACTCCGATATGCAGTGGGCCTCGTCGACGGCGTAGAACGATATCTTCACGTTTTTCAGGAACATCACGTTCTCCTCCTTCGTCAGCGACTCCGGGGCCACGTATAGCAACTTCGTGACGCCCGCCAAGACGTCGCGCTTCACCTCGTTTATGCTCGCGCGGCTGAGCGACGAGTTCAGGAAATGGGCCACGCCGTCCTTTTCCGAGTAACCGCGAACCATGTCCACCTGGTTCTTCATCAGCGCTATGAGGGGTGATATGATTATCGCCGTGCCTTCCATCAGAAGGGCGGGCAGCTGGTAGCATAGCGACTTGCCGCCGCCCGTGGGCATCAAGACGAATGTGTCTTTGCCCGACATCAGGTTCTTTATTATCGACTCCTGGTTGCCCTTGAAAGTGTCGAACCCGAAAAATTTCTTCAGTTGATCTTTTAATGCCATTGCCTCAATAACGTCGCTTTCTTTCCCTAAGATATAAAAAAATACCAAATTTGCAAAAACCGTGACCTCTGTTGGGGCAGGCTGACCCTGTTCTATCTCACGCCACGGACTCTCGGGCACGTCCTGCGGCACGCCGTCCTAAACAAAAAAAACGGCCTTGACACCAGTGTCAAGGCCGGCCCTGCAAAGTGGGGTGAGTAACCGGGATCGAACCGGCGACCTCCAGAGCCACAATCTGGCGCTCTAACCAAACTGAGCTACACCCACCATCTTTCATTTTTTCGGTTGCGAATTTCCGAATTTTATTCTTTAATCTAAACACAAAAAACATCAACTAACGCAAAATATTCTTTGCGCACGGGCTCGAGTCCCCGCCTCGTCCGCCTTGCCCGTTCTTGAGCCTCCCGACTTTGGCTCGGGTAAATAAAATAAAATCCGGCCTCGACATCGCTGTCAAGGCCGGCCCCGCAAAGTAGGGTGAGTAACCGGGATCGAACCGGCGACCTCCAGAGCCACAATCTGGCGCTCTAACCAAACTGAGCTACACCCACCATCTTTAGTTTTGCGAGTGCAAATTTCTGCCTTTTTGGCTACTTTTGCAAGACCTTAGCAAGAAAATCCTCTAACTTTATATATGTTCTAAATAATGACGCCCGAAAAACTCAAAGAGCTCAAATTCCAGGTCAGAAGGCACATGAACGGAGAGGTCGCGCAGATTATGAAAGGCCTCGACGACGCCTACAAGGCGAACTACGGCATCTCACTCCAGCATGCCAAAGACATAGCCATGGCCGAGGATCTTTCGCCCGACGATTGCACCGAGCTGTGGGAGACGGGCTGGAGAGACCTCATGCTCGTGGCGGCCGCGGCCATGAGGAGGCACGACCCCAAGGCCGATGTCATTGTACGGTGGACTATGTCTGTGCCCACAATCGAGATGGCCGACGCGCTCCCTTTCCTCCTCACTGGCTACATGACGGATATCGAAAAGCTCGTCGTCGACCTCCACGAGCGCGACATGGGGTTCGATTTCGCAATAATATGCAGCACTGTGGCGAGGGCGCTCATAGCCCGTGACGACCAGAGGTTCTACGCCGCGGCCCCGCCCCAGCCGAGCCAGCTCCGCGACGTGTGGCTCGAGTCTTTCGCGCCCGTCGTGACCCTTGCCGTGGCACTGCTTAATTTCGCCATTCTCCGTGGCGAGTGGTCTTACGCCGAGGCCAGGTCCATCAGCTTCCTCGCCCGCCAGTGGTGCAGGCTTCAACGCTATGGCTGCATCTTCGAATATGACGTCCCGGGCGTCATGCATAAGGTCATGCAAGTAGCCTCGCAGCGGCCGGATCCCAACGCCATCCTTGTCGCAAGAGACATTGAGGATGAGAATGCCATGGTCAAGTCGTCTCTCTGATGCTTATGGATGGTGAACTAAATCTCAAGCAGTTCAAGGAGCTTGTCCTCGAAGACTATCGCTCGGCTCTCTTAGGCCGCGAGGCGAGGCGTGTGGCCTTGGCGGAAGCCGACTGGCGGCCCATGACGTCGGGCTTCGATGTGGCGCAGGTGGCATTGGCTCGTTTCGCTGAGGCTTCTGACGCTTTCGTCCCGTCTGGTGTGGACCTCACGGCCTCGTTTGCCAAGGGCGACGTTTCTTTGGCCGATTTCTTCCGCTCTGTCTTTTCGCCTGGCGCCGACTCCGTGTGCCACGACTCTGTCGGCCGGCTCTCCGTCGCCTCGGGTTTGGCTCTCGCCAACGCCTCGGGCGGCGCCGCGAATCGTCGTGTCGCGGTTTGCACTGTCAGCGGCGCGTCATGCCGCGGTGGGGTTTTTTACGAGACTGTTGCCTATGCCGCCGCGCGATCCCTCCCTCTCTGCATTGTCGTGTGGAACGACGCCGCCGGCGCGTCTGGCGGCAGCATCATTCGCCAGCTTGGCGGTTTCTGCATGTCGTCCGGCGGGCGCAAGACCCTCGTTATGGAGTCCGTCAAGGGCGGCGACTATCCGGCCTTGTGCCGTGTCTTGCGTCAGCAGTTCCTTGTGGCTCGGGGCGGGGCCACTGCGCTTACCGTGGTCAGCCGCGACGAGGCCGATGTCGACTCTTTTGCCGAGTGGATTGTCGGCAAGCAGATAGCCTCGTGCGGCCAGGTGGACGATGTCGGGGCCTCGGTGCGTCAAGAGGTTGAGCGCCAGCGCAGGGCGGCTTATCTCGTCTCGGTTGCCGATGAGGCTCCCGAGCGTCGACCTCGCCGCTCTCTGATGAATATTGACAGCCTGTGCTCCGCGTCAGTCTTGCCCGTCATGCGTATGCCGGCCGATGCCGCTGCCGTCAACAAGGCCATCGGCGTGGCGTGCTCCGGCACTCTGCCCATTGTCGAGGCTTCCGCGGCCGACGTGTCGTCTTCGCTTTTCGCCGCCTATCCTGGCCACCCTGTCATCGTCCGCTCCGTGGCGGTCGAGGCGGGAGCTTTTCTCGTCTCGTCGCCGCCGTCCGCCGAGGTCTACGCCCCGGCGTCGCGCGCCGAGGCCGCCGGGGTCTACTCTTCGCTCTTCGCACGCCCGCGCCAGGCTGTGGTAATTGAGCCCGGCTTCGACGCCGGCGGAACTGGCGGGGTGGGCGGTGGCACGCCCGCTGCGTTGCTGTCCGAGGGCGAGGATGCTACCATCGTCTCCTTCGGCGCCGCCACTCATTGCGCTGAGCGCGCCGCGGCTTTACTCGCCACTCAGAGGCTTAGGGCGGATGTCGTCCACCTGGGCTCTCTGCGCCCGCTCGACCCCGACGGCCTCGTGGCCGCCTCTTTGCGCAAGACCAAGAGGCTCGTTGTGGTTGACACTGACCCGTCCGGCCTTTCCGCGCGTCTCGTCGTCGCCTCTCTGGCTCTCGGGGGCGAGGCTCTCAGGCATCTTATGGCGGCTCCCGCTGTCGTCGCACCCGCGTCGGCGGCCAAACCTGTCGAGCCTCATGAGGTCTGCCTCGCCGTGGCGAAACTCGTCGGCTGACTTTTAGCGCGGCATAAGCCAGTCTCTCACGAAAAAATAACTACTTTTGCCAAGTTTAAACTCTGAATAACCGATGTTGAAGGACAAAATAGAAGCTCTTAAGGCCGAGATCGCGAGCCTCAAGGCGCAAAAGGCCGACGAGGTCGAGGCTCTCCGCATTAAATACCTCAGCAAGAAAGGCGAGGTGTCCGCCCTTTTCGAGGAGTTCAAAACTGTGACTCCCGAGCTCAAAAGGGAGCTCGGTCAGAAACTCAATGAGCTCAAGTCGTTGGCGCAAGACCGCATAGCCGAGCTCAAGGCCATGTCGGCAGCCGCCAATGCCCAGAACCGGGAGGCCATTGACGTCTCAAGGCCCGCCACGTCTGCGCCCATAGGCGGCAGGCACCCGATCTCCATCGTCAAAAATGAGATCGTCGACATCTTTGGCAGGCTCGGCTTCACAGTGGCCGAAGGACCTGAGGTCGAAGACGACTGGCACGTCTTCACCGCCCTCAACTTCCCGCCCGAGCATCCAGCGCGCGACATGCAAGACACGTTCTTCATCAACACCAACCCTGACATCCTGCTGCGCACCCACACCAGCTCCGTTCAGGTGCGCGAGATGGAGAGGCAGAAGCCGCCCATCCGGGCCGTTTTCCCGGGCCGCGTCTTCCGAAACGAGGCCATCTCGGCACGCGCGCACTGCATCTTCCATCAGGTCGAGGGCCTCTACATCGCCAAGAACGTGTCGTTCGCCGACCTTAAACAGGTGCTCCTCTATTTCGCCAAGGAGATGTTCGGCTCAAATGTCGAGATACGACTCCGACCCTCCTACTTCCCGTTCACCGAGCCGTCTGCCGAGATGGACGTCAGCTGCACCCTCTGCGGTGGCAAGGGATGCGCCGTGTGCAAAGGCTCCGGCTGGCTCGAGATCCTCGGTTGCGGCATGGTCGATCCCGCCGTCCTTGAGAATAACGGCATCGACCCCAAGGAATATAGCGGCTACGCTTTCGGCATGGGCGTGGAGCGCATCGCCATGCTACGATATGGCGTCGACGACATCAGGAATTTCTTCGAGAACGACGTGCGATTCCTTCAGCAGTTCCAGTCCGCGCTCTAAGAACAGGCGGCCGACATTGCCTCCGCCTCTTCTGGCGTGGCAAGGCTGGCCATAAATCAGGAGCCGCGGCCGTGTAAGTCCTCTTACACGGCCGCGGCTCTTTGTTAGCGTCCTCCCGACTATTTGAGCGCCGAGCGCACTGCCTCGGCAATCTTCTCGGGTGTCAAACCGCTTGCGTTAAGCAGGTCGGAGTAGGAGTACCTGTCATACAGGCCTTTCTTGACTCCGTGGCAAGCCACCTTCATGCGGCTCAGGCCATAATAGCGGGCTATCTTCTCGCCGAATCCGCCCTCCAGGGCCCCGTCTTCCGCAACCACTACCACCTCGTGGTCCGCCTTGAGGCTCTCCAGCAGCCCCTCGTCCAGGTGAGACGCGAAGGTCTGGGATATTATTGTCGGCTCTATGCCGTCCGCCTTCAAGAGCTCGGCCGCACCCTCTGCCCACGCTACCGACGCGCCACTGCCTATGATGGCTGCCCTCGAGCCTTTCTTCACTATGCGGGCCTTGCCAAGGTCTGAATAGTCCGTGGCGAACGTCTCGCCGGAGTGGGTGACGGCGCCGCCGGGTACGCGTATCGCCACCGGGTGCTTTGTCTGGCTTATGGCCCATTTCTCCATAGCCATCAGCTCCTCGTAGCACGAGGGGGCCAGATATACAAGGTTTGGTATGCTCGTCAGCATCGGGATGTCAAAGAACCCTATGTGCGTTATGTCGTTCATGCCCAGCACGCTTCCGCAGAACACGTTGATGACCGCCGGGTTGCCGTTTATGCACAGGTCTTGGGCCAGCTGGTCGTATGTGCGCTGCATAAAGGTGCTGTAGACGTTCCACACGGGGTGGGCACCGCCCTTAGCCATGCCGGATATCATGGCTACAGCCTCTTCCTCGGCTATGCCCACGTCGACGAATTGTTTACCCGCCTCCGCACGCATTTCGGGAGTGAAGCCTGCCACCATAGGCGTGCCGGATGTCACAACCACGAGTTTCGGGTCTTGTTTCATCTCGTTCAGCAGGTATCTGCCCATCATAGCGCCGTAGTCCTCGCCTTCGCTCGCGTCGCGAAGCTCGCCGGTGGCAATGTCGAAGGGCGTCGTCCAGTGCCAACGCTCCTTGTTCTCGACCGCGGGGGCGTAGCCGTGTCCTTTCTCGGTGTGAATGTGGACCACGATCGGGTGGTCTATGTCTTTCACCTTGCCGAACGCCTCTATGAGGGTCTCGATGTCGTTGCCTTCCTCCACATACATGTAGTCAAGGCCCATGGAGCGGAAGAAGTTATGCTCTGCCTTGCCCCGTGTCTGGCGCAACTGCGCAAGGTTGGTGTATAGGCCGCCGTGGTTTTCCGCAATGGACATCTCGTTGTCATTCACCACGACAATTAAGTTCGTGCCTATCTCCGCGGCAGTGTCCAACCCCTCGAAAGCCTCGCCGCCCGAGAGCGAGCCGTCGCCTATTATGGCCACGATGTTCTCGTGCCTGCCGCAGATGTCCCTGCTTTTCTGTAAGCCTGTGGCCAAAGCTATTGATGTCGACGTGTGCCCGAGCTCGAACGTGTCGTATTCGGGAGACTCGGTGGGGCTGCTGTAACCCGACACCTCGTCAAGCCTCTTCATGTCCAAGAATCCGAATGCGCGGCCGGTCAGCGTCTTATGAGGGTAGCTCTGGTGGCTCACGTCGAAAACAAACTTGTCTTCCCCCGCGCTAAATACGCGGTGGAGCGCGATTGTCGCCTCTACGAAGCCAAGGTTAGGCCCCACGTGGCCTCCGTGTACGGATACGCGGTTAAGGCATGCCGCGCGTACCTCTTCTGCAAGTTTCGATAGTTGGTCTGTTGGCAGGGCTTTCACGTCCGCCGGAGATTTGATCTTTTCAAGTAGCATAATATATAGGTGCTTTTCTTTTTTTTTGATTTCCGATTGCGAATATATGTCCGATGCCGAAAACAACCCATACCAATTTCACTGAGATGCGAATTGTCACACACATGTCTCATTTTTTTGCGGGTGGAACTTGTCTGATTATTAGATTTTTATCTCCCTTGGCTCGTAAAACTTAGAAAAAAATGTCCGCCGCCTCTTGCAAAATACCAAATGACAAACTACCTTTGCATCGCTTTCGAAAAGGAAAGCATAGCCGAGTAAGCATCTGATGCTTGTCTCACGGAGAGATGGGTGAGTGGCTTAAACCAGTAGTTTGCTAAACTGCCGAACCCGATTAGGGTTCCGGGGGTTCGAATCCCCCTCTCTCCGCCAACTTTTC
>SFOL01000044.1 GCA_004552385.1 Bacteroidales bacterium
TAGTTTAGGGTATGGCAAAATGTATTCTGATCTCCAATATGCGTCCGGGCGCATTAGAAGAGCTCAACCTCGATGTTCTGTATGAAGGCCGTGAATGAGTGATCTCCGTCGACCTCCGCCTCGGAGAGCAGGATGAGGACGGGGACCTGCTCGCCGAACTTGTCTTTAATAGACACCTCCTTGCGCTCACCAATCATCTTTTGCACGCCAGGAGTGACAAATGCGTTGATGAAGTCGTTCTTAGCGATGTCATCATCAGCGAAGAGCATAGATACGTTTTTACCGAGCACCTCTTCGCGGCTGTAACTCCAAAGTTTCTCGGCGGCTACGTTAAAGAACTCCACGACGCCGTCGCTGCTCGTGGTAATGATGGCGTCGAGCATTCCGTCGAGCGTCTTCTCATTTCGGACCTTGACAGCCTCAATCTCCTTAAACTTGGCCTCAACCTCGGCTCGGGTCTCCTGCAGCCTGATGTCGAGTTCTTTCTGGCTGTCTTGCATCTCGCGCTCGAGCTTGACCTGGTCGGCGATGTTAGTCTCGAGGCTAATGACCTTGAGTACGTCGCCCTCGGTGTCTCTAACGGGCGTGTAAGTAGAGAGCAGCCAGACCTCCTCGCCCCTCTTGGAGCGCCTGCGTACGCGGCCGTTGAAAGTCTCACCCTTGTTAATGGTCTCGAGAATCTGGTCGAGCTCGGCCTGGTCTTCCTTGAAGAAGAATATGCTCATGTTCTGCCCCTCGATCTCCTCGGCCTTATAGCCGAAAGTGCGGAGGAAGTTGTCATTGACATTGAGTAGCGAGCCGTCGGTGGCGAAAGTGACGGAGATGGAGGCGTGGTCAATTGCCGCCATGACGCCCTTCATCTCAATCTCGTTGCGGCTGTTGAGCTCCTGAGTTGCCCTCATCTCCTCGAGGTGCTGCTGTGAGACCTCCTCCTGCTCTCGCATTCGTGCGGCCTGTTGCTGGGTCTCCTGGAGGAGTATCTGGGTCTGCATATTCGTCTTGACGGTGGAGATGGTCATGGCGATGCTCTCCGCGGTCTTCTCGAGGAACTCGATCTCGTGCTTGAGCAGCAGCTGAAGCGACGCCATCTCGATGACACCGTACACGACGTCGTTCGCCTTGAGCGGGACGAGGATGATGGCGGTAGGGTCGCCCTCGCCGAGGCCAGACGTCACGGTGACGTAGTGAGGCGGCAGCTCGGTCATGTAGATGGTCCTCTGCTCCAGAGCGCACCTGCCCACGAGGCCTTCGCCCCAATCGATAGTCTTCTCGGCGTATTTGCGCCGGTCGTAGGCTATGAAGGATGTGAGCTCGAAGAACTTCTTGCCGTTGTCGCCTTTCTCCTCGCCCGTGTGGAGCAGGAAGAAGCCGGCCTGGGTGAGGTTGACGTAATCCACGAGGTAGCGGATGATGTTGTATGACAGCTCCTGCATGTTGTCATTGTTGCGGCGCAAAATCTCGCCGAACTCCGCCACACCCTTGGTCACCCAGGTTCGCTGCTGCTCCTCCTCGCGCCTCTTGGCATCCTCCTTCTGGTTCTGCTTGAGGCTCTTTTGAAGCTGGACGAGCGAGGTTATGAGCTCATCATCCTTGTTATCCTCGATCTTGACGTCGAGCTTGCCGGCCGAGAGTCCCTCAACGAACTGCAAGATGGAGTTTGACCTGACCTCCTCGGCCTTAAGCGCCTTGTTCATGGCCTTGATGATGCCTGCCATGCGCCATGAAAGCAGGTAGCCCGCGGCGGCGCAGAGGAAAGGCAGCAGGATCATCACCCAGAAGGCGGGGAACGTGCTGATGAAGTCGGACATGGTCCGCCGGCTCGCATGGTACGCTTCGGAGTCGGCGGCTATGAGGAAGACAATGAGCGCGATGACGAGACCGAAGACGAAGCCTCGCAGTGCGTAGATCCACGTCATCCGCTTCAGTTTCTTATTTTTCATCTATTATTTGGATATTATCGGGTTAAGGTAGTGCGAGGTTTGCGGGTTTACACGCGGGAAGAGGCGAGGATGCTGACGAGATGCCGGGTGATATTGTCGAGCGCGACGACATCGTCGACCCCGCCCTCTTTCACAGCCTCTTTGGGCATTCCGTAGACCACGCAGCTCTGCTCGTCCTGAGCTATGGTGTGCGCTCCGGCGTCGTGCATCTCCTTCATACCCTTGGCTCCGTCATTGCCCATGCCCGTAAGGATTATGCCGATGGCGTTAGATCCGGCGTAGCGCGCGGCTGAGCGGAACAGCACGTCGACCGAGGGGCGGTGCCTGTTGACGAGCGGTCCCTCTTTGACCTCGACGAAATACTCCTTGCCGACGCGCTTGATGAGCATGTGCTTATTGCCCGGCGCGATGAGAACCCTTCCCTTGTAGAGCTTGTCCCCGTTCTCGGCCTCCTTGACGCTGAGGCGTGAGATCTGGTCGAGGCTGTTAGAGAACGAGCGCGTGAAGCCCTCGGGCATGTGCTGTACGATGGCGATGCCCGGCATATCCTCCGGCATGGAGCTGAGGAGTACCCTTATGGCCTCGGTTCCTCCGGTCGACGAGCCGAGCGCTATGATCTTCTCGGTGGGAATCACGAGGTCGGACGAAGAGCTCTTCTCGAGGACGGCGTCGGCCGTGTATTTGGGCTGGACGTTAGAGATGCTGGCCGAGGGAATCGTCGTGCGCACGGTGGAAATGCGCGAGACGGGCTGCGGAGCGGGTGCCGGCCTGGTGGGGTTGACCTTCTCCATTATGTCGTCGGCCTTAATCCTGCGGAGCTTGGACATTGCCGCGGCCTTGACGGCGTCGCAGAGCATGATGTGGCTCTCCTGGAAAAAGACGTCGGGGTTCATAGAAGGCTTTCCGATGACCTCGCTGGCCCCATACTCGAGGGCTTTCATGGCGGCCTCGGTGCCCTTGGTGGTAAGAGAAGAAATGACGACGACCGGTATGGGCCTCTGCGCCATTATTTTGCGCAGGAAGGTGAGGCCGTCCATGCGCGGCATCTCAATGTCGAGTGTTATGACATCGGGCACCTCGCGCATGATCTTCTTCACGGCGATTATGGGGTCGGCGGCCGTCCCCATGACCTCAATCTCGGGGTCGGCCTCGAGGATGGCCGAGAGAGACTGGCGAACTACCGCCGAGTCGTCAACAACAAGGACCTTGATCTTATTATCCATTAGGCAGAATGATATGTGCAAACGGCCGCTGAGTCATAGCCCGCAGCGCGCGGGAGTCGTCAGGACAGAATAGCCTTATATTTAACGTTCAAGCCGACCTGGGGCCGCCCCCTCGAGAGGAGGGCGGCCACCGAGCCGGTTGTGTATGGCGTTGCCGGAAGCCCGCCCGGGGACTTAGAGCGACCTCTTTTCAAGATATTTATGCCTGACCTCGCCGGTGTCGGTGAAGAAGAGGATTTTGCGCCCCCTCTTGCCTCCGAGGCAAGAGCTGACTATGGGTATGCCGTAGTCGGCGAGCATATTTTTTGCCACCTCGATGTTGCGAAGCCCGATCTGTGTTGCAGACCGGCCGTCGACGGACTCGATGAGCTCGCCGCCGCCGAATACTTTGGCCTGGAGGTCCTCGACGCGGCAGCCCATGAACTTCATCTTTTCGACGAGCTTGTCAATTGCGATGTTGCCGTACTTGGGCGAGGCGAGGTCGGTGCCCGTCCAGTATGGCAACATATAGTGGTTGATGCCGCCGAACCGCAGGGTGGGATCCCAGAGGCATACGGCGACACACGAGCCGAGAACCGTCTTGACCACATACGGCTCCCTGCTGGCGAAAAACGACGAGGGATACAGGAAATGCTGCGAATATTCCATCACCGCTGTTTAAAACAGATCCACGTCATCGTCAGTATCGAAGAACATGCCTCCGTCGTCACCTCCGAAAGGATCCGTGTTGACGACCTTGAGACGGGGGATTGAGATGGTGAACGTCGACCCCTCGCCCTTGACGCTCTTGATGTCCATCTGGCCCTCAAGCACATCGAGCAGCGCCTTGGCTATCGAGAGGCCGAGGCCGTGCCCCTGGTTGATGGAGTTGATGCCGGTGTCGAGCCTCTTGAAACGCTCGAAAATGATGTTCTGGTTCTTCTCCGAGATGCCGGTGCCGAAGTCCTGGACGGATATGTACAGCAGATCGTCATCAATCCAGCACTTGACGATGACTTTGCTGTTCTTGTAGCTGTATTTTACGGCGTTGTTGAGAATGTTGCTGATGATCTGCTTAAGCTTCTCGGCGTCGGTGTTGAAATAATAGTCCTTCTCGCCGAAACCGAGCTGAATCTCGTAGTCGAACTCAATATCGATGCCCATTTTGCGGGTGACAATGGAGAAAGAGTCGATGACACCCTGGACGAGCTGACGGATGTGGACCTTTTGGACGTTGGGAAGGATTTCGCCGGCCTCAATTTTAGCCGCCGTGAAAATATTCTTGAGCTGGAAGTCGAGGTTGAAAGCCTCATTGTGAATGAGCGCAACCATTGAGACGATCTTCTTCCAGTCTTGCTTCTCGACCGAGAGGATGGCCTTAGAGAGGCCGATAATGGAGGTGAAGGGGTTGACGATCTCGTTCGTGACGTTCGATATGAAGTGGCTCTTGAGGGCCTCGGAGTCCTTAAGCCTCTTGCCCATGGACTGATGCTCGGCCTGGAGCTCGGCAAATCTCTTCTCAATGTCAGATTTCTCTTCGAGCCTTTGCTTGAGGACCTTAAGAAGCTGCTTGTCAGTAATGTTAGTGTTATCCATATCGAGGTATGTTAATTTCGTTTGAAGATAGTGGGCTTAATGTTAGTGAGGGGCACGTCCATGCTCGACATCGACTCGGAGTGTCCGATGCAGAGATATCCGCCTTTCCTTATTTTTGTGCAGATCTTCCTTATCACCTTTTCCTGCGTCTCCCTGTCGAAATAGATGAGCACGTTACGGCAAAAGACGACGTCGAACTCGCCATTTATATCGTAAACGGGGTCCATCAGGTTTAGATATTTAAGTGAAAAATTCCTTTGCAGCAGCGGGGCCACCCTTACCGTCGGGTTCGCCCTGTCTTTGCTGCGGAGGAAGTATTTCCTCTTGAGATCGAGGGGGATCATGTCAACGGCCTTTTCGGGGTAGACACCCCTGGCAGCCTTCTCAAGCACGTTTTGCGAGATGTCTGTGCCGAGTATTGAGAAGGAGAATGTGGGGTTGTCAAGAGCGAACTCATTGAGCACCACCGCCATGGTATATGGCTCTTCGCCGCTTGAGCACGCCGCGCTCCAGAGGTTAACCCTGTTTCGCCCCTCGGCCATGAACTCGGGCAGAGCCACGTTGCGGAGGAAGTCGAAATGGACCGGCTCGCGGAAGAAGTCCGTCTTGTTCGTCGTGACGACGCTCAAGAAATTGTAAAGTTCGTTCCGCTGTCCCTCGGGGCTGAAGAAGTACCTCTTGTAGTCGGTATAAGACTTCATCTTGAGCTCCCTGATCCTCTTGAGGAGCCTGCCTTGGAGCATGACCCTCTTGATCTCGGGCATCTTGATGCCGAACTGCTGATATATGTACTCGCTGAACTGCTTGAAGTCGTCCGGCGACAGCTCTGCCCTGAAGCAGTCGAAGTCTTCGCCCGCCATGGGATTTGCTTTTGAAGAGTCAGCCATCACGCCGCGATGTGTAGTAGGTTAGTTACTCGGCTATTTTTCCGCCTTCCTTACTATTTTTGGCCGCGTATGCCGCCATGTCCACCACCTCGGTGTCGGTGAATACCTTGTCGGGGTCGAAGAACATGCCGAGCCCGTTGGGCGTTGGCGCTGCAAAGAGGACATAGCCGGGCTTGTATGTGGTGTCGATGGCGAGCCTGTCGTCCTCGGGGATCTCAAGCACCTCGCGCACCATGTCGACGGCGAGGGCCACGTCGAATAGCTCATCGCCGTTGGTTACGGATATGACGACCACGTAGGTCTGCTCGGTGACATTGACGGGGCCGACGTTGAACTTCAGCCCGCTGTCAATGAGGGGAATGACACGCCCCCTGTGCTCAACGAGGCCTATCAAGGCTGGGACTGAGCCTGATGCGGCTTGCGGCTTGACGTAAGCCATTATCTCCACGACCTTCGAGACGTGTACCCCGTAGGTGCCGCCGTTAACCTCGAAAGTAAGGAATGAGTTGATAATTTCGTCTTCCATGTGAGAGAGGAGGTTATTAAGTGAGGGCGTTGGCCAGTTCAGCGGTCTTCAGGAGGTAGACAAACTTATCGTCCACTTTGATGGTGCCGGCCACCGCGTGCTGCACCTCGTCGTTAACGTCTATGACTACCTCGCGCTTGAAGTCAGAAGCCTCATATTCGAAGACGTCGTCCATCTCGTCGACCTTGAAGCCGCATAGCTCCTCCTTGCCACCAGTCTCGATGGCGACGACAATGATGCTCTGCTCCTTGAAGGTGTCATCGGGCTCCTTGCCGAGCAGGATGCGGAAATCGACCACGGGTATCATATTGCCGTGGTTGTTGATGATCCCTTTGAAGAAGGGCTTGGTAAGCGGCACCCTCGTGGGCGCAGTGAACTCAAGTATATGTCTAATGGCCTGAGTCTCGAAGGCGAAGAACTCGCCGCCGATCTTGAAAGACGTGACCGAACGATTCTCTTCCATAGGGTTTAAGCATTAGAGGCGCCGGCCGCAGAGGCCGCCTTTTTGCGGAGACGCGACTGATTAAAATAGTTGACGAGCCTTCCCGGATCGATGATGAGCGAGAGGGACCCGTCTCCCATGACTGAGGCGCCGGAGATCATGTCGACCGAGCGCAGGAAACGTCCGAGTGGCTTGACGACAATCTGGAACTCGCCGAGCACCGCGTCGACAACCATGCCGACCCTCTTATCGCCCTGACCCACTATGAGCATCTTGGAGTTGGCGAACTCGGTCGGCCGTCCGTTGAAAATCTTGTTAAGGTCGATAGAGACAAGTTGATCACCGTTATAAGTGAAGAAGTCGCCCATCCCGCTGTCACTCATCTTGACCTCTTCGGGCTGGAGGATGCGCTCCACGTTGGTGAACGGGAAGACGAATTGCTCACCGCCAATGCGCGTCAGGAGTCCGTCGATGATTGAGAGGGTCAGAGGCAGCTCCATGGTGATGGTGGTTCCTTTGCCGACCTCAGCGTCGACGGTGACCTCGCCTCGGATCTCGGCGATCTTGCTCTTGACGACATCCATGCCGACTCCTCGGCCCGAGACGTCGCTCACCTTCTCGGCCGTGGAGAAGCCGCTTGCGAAGATGAGGTTCAGAATCTCCTTCTTTGAGAGGTGGGCGTTAGGGTTGACGAGACCTTTCTCGACCGCTTTCTTGAAAATCTTGTCGGGGTCCATGCCCTTGCCGTCGTCGGATACCTGGACGATGACGGAGGAACCTGAGTAGAAGGCCTTGAGGAGGACGGTGCCCACGGGGTTCTTGCCTTTGGCTATGCGCTCCTCAGGCATCTCGATACCATGGTCTCCGGAGTTCCTTATTATGTGCAGCAACGGATCCTTGAGGTGGTCGATGATAGTCTTGTCGAGCTCGATCTCTCCACCCTCGACGACGAACTCAATCTGCTTTCCGAGCTTGTTGCAGAGATCTCTGACGAGACGCTGGAACTGCACGAGCTCACCCTGGAGAGGGATGAGCGATATGGAGAAAGAGTTCTCGCGGAGCTGCCTCGTGATCTTCTCCATCTGCTCCGCGATGGCTATTAGGTACTGATTCTCCTGCCTTTCGGCCAGAAGATTAAGCTGAGCCTGCATGGTCACGAGTTCGGAGACGGCGTTGACGAGGTCGTCAATCTTATCAGCCGAGACCCTGATGCTCGCTATCTTGTTCTCCTGCGTCTTGGGGGCTGGAGAAGCGGACTTGGCGGCGGCTTGCGTCGTCCCCGCCTCTTGCTTTGGCTCGGGCTTTGGCGCCTCTTTGAAAACGGCGAAGTCATCAGCCTTGAGCTCGGTTTGAGACTCAATGGCCTTAGCGATAATGGGTTCGAGTTTTTCAGCGTTACCCACGATGTCACCGCCGGGCAGCTCGGCGATGTCCATCTTGCACTCGTCCTCGACGAAGATGAAGACATCCTTTATCTCATTGACATCCTGGTCGGTACTGAGGATGACCTGCCATTTGACGTAGAGGTTGAGCGGATCGAACTTATCAAGTTGCGGGACGGCTCCAGTGAAAGCCACGGACTTATACTTGCCGAGCGCTGTCAGGTCGTCGAGCATGAAAAGAGGGTTCGTGCCGTTGTTGAGCAAAGACTCGAACGGCGCGAAGGTGACGAGGTAATTCTTGGGTCCCTTCTCCTCGACCTTGGGCTGGGGTGCGGCAACTCCAGCCGCCTGCTTGGCGGCCAGGGCGGCCTTCTCGGCACTGCTGAGGGTAAGTTGCTGACCTTCGGGGAAGTACTTTGTAATCTTTGCGATATAGTCCTTCTGCCTCTGAATGTCGTCGGGGTCAGTAAGCGTACCCTCGCCGACATCGAGGAGCTGGCGTATGTAGTCGAGGCTCTCGAATGTTAGCGAGATGATGTCTTTATTGACCTTGACGGTGTCGTTGCGGACACAGTCGTAGAGGGTTTCGAGGTTATGCGTGAAGTGGCTCAGGTCGTTGAACCCGAACATGGCTCCACTTCCCTTGATGGTGTGCATAGAGCGGAAGAGCCTCTCGACGATCTCCTTGTCATCGGGGCTCTTTTCGAGCTCGAACAAGGCTTCTTCGATGGCGGCAACATTGTCTTGCGCTTCCTCTACGAATTTCTGTTGGAATCTGTCAAGCATGACTATATCTGTTTACTGCCTCACCGCAGGCAGGCTGAGACTGTTCGTGGACTCTCGCCGTGAGGAGAAAGTGCGATGCCACAAAAAGGTCTGGCGCCCTCACCGTCTGAGGGGGGCGCCACACGCTGCCACCAGGTAGTGGCGACCACGCTGAGACCTCTACCTGATCACCCTTGAGATGGCGCTGAGGAGCTTCGCCGGCACGAAAGGCTTGATGATCCAGCCTGTCGCACCCGCCTCCTTGGCCTCCATCTTCTTCTCGGTCTGGCTCTCGGTGGTGAGGAAGAGGATAGGAATGTGCTTATAGGCATCCATCTCACGTATCTTACGAATAAGGCCGAGGCCGTCAAGGTTGGGCATATGAAGGTCAGTGATGACTATGTCAATGGGTCTGCCGTCAAGGAACTTGAGGGCGTCTTCGCCATCGACGCCGACGAGCACGTCGTAACCCTCGTTGGTGAGGGTGAAGTTAACAACCTCGCGGATGCTCTCGGAGTCGTCTACAATGAGAACTGTTTTTGCCATTGTGCTATGTTGTATGTTAATCAGATGTTCAATTCCTTATCCAGTCCAGCCTTCACGACGAGCTCTTTGAGGTCGTCTTTCAAGGATGTGGCAAGCTCGAACTTCTTGCCGCGCTCTTTGGCCTGGTGCCTGATGGCTATGACGAGCTGGACGAACGTCATGTCAATATTAGATGGGTCGGCCACGCTGACAGCCACGTCGGTGGGCTCAGCGAGGGCATCTCTCACCTCGGCAGCCATCTTGTCAATATGATTGATGACGAGGTCGCCGCCGAACTTCAGCTCTTTCTTTCCGTCAGACTGAGTTATTTCGAGGCTATATACGCTGCTCATGTCAGAAAGTTATAACGCTGTCGTCGCCGGCCCGTGAGAAAGGCTCAGGGGGCGTGGTGACTTCTGGCGCGTCTTAGAACTTCTCGTAGTTATCGAGGTCGAACTCCTTGGATGATATGTTGCCGAGGTCGATCTTTACGCCGGACATTTTTTGCTCGACATGCTGTGCGGTTTCCGCAGCGGGCTTGACATCCTCAGGCTCAGTGGCCACCGGGGCTTTCGCATCTGCGGGGCTTTCGGAGTGCGTAGCTTTTGCCTCTGCCACGTCGGCCTCGTTGAGCTTAAAGTAGCCGACAGCTTCCTTGAGGTTTGCCGCGAGCGACGAGAGGTGCAATGAGCTGTTGGTGAGCTCGTCGGAGCTTGAAGCGTTCTCCTGCGTGATGACGTTGAGGTTCTGCATGGCCAAATTGATCTGCTCGGCGCCAGTCTTCTGCTCAATGCTGGCGGCTGAGATCTCCTTGATGAGGACGGTTGTCTTCTCAATGTCCGGCACGAGAGCCTTTGCCTTCTCGCCCGCCATCTGCGTGACTTTGAGACCCTTGTTGACAAGCGCGACAATCTCGTTGGCGGCCTGTTTGCTTCGCTCGGCGAGTTTGCGCACCTCGGCGGCGACGACAGAGAAGCCTCGGCCCTGCTCTCCGGCCCTGACGGCCTCGACGGCAGCGTTGAGGGCGAGTATGTTGGTCTGGAACGCGATGTCGGAGATTATGGAGATCTTCTCAGAGATGGTCTTCATGGCCTCAGCGGCCTCGCCGGAATATTTGCTCGAGAGGTTCACATTCTCTACCGTCGAGGCTGTGAGTTTCTCGGTCGCGATGGCGTTCTCTGTGTTCTGGTCAATATTGGCCACCATCTCCTCGATGGCAGTCGATACCTCTTCGGCGCTGGCGGCCTGCTCAGAGGCTCCCTTGGAGAGCTTTTGTGACGACTCCTTAAGTTGCGAGCCCGAAGCTACAAGCTCGTTGGCGTTCTTCTCGATTGCAACGACGGTGCGCTTTAGCCCGTCCACCATGCCCTGGAGTGCGCTTGCGAGCTGACCGATCTCGTCTTTTTGGTCCACATTGACGGTGGCGGTAAGATCGCCTGAGCCTATAGCCTTGGCGAAGACGACGCCACGCTTGAGCGGATCGATGATACTCATATAGAGGAGTCGCCCTACAAAGAGCGCGATGGCGAGGACAAGGAGGCTCATGAGGATGACGAAGACGAGCTGTATGGTGGCGGAGGTGCTTATGGAGCTACTGATGCTGTCGCACTTGGCATCGCAAATGGCGCCGAGTGAGGCCATGAGGCCTTGCAGCTCCATCTCGGCGATCTCTATGTCACCATCGCTTTGGACAAGCATCTCGCTCTCCATGAGGAGGATGGGGTCGTCGTAGGAGTCGAACGTCGAGAGGTTGTTCATGACGGTCCTCTCCATGTCGAACATGGCGTGGACCTTCTCGTCGACAATGGCGAGTGTGTCGGTGAATGCCGGCTCCCATTCGGCTGTGGCAGCCTTGACCTCGTTGAGGACCGCGTCGAAATCGGTGTTGACGATAGACGCGAGTTTGACCTTGTCGGGCGTGTTGGGCTGGTGATCGACAAAGACCCAGTTAACCACGAGCCTGCGGCTCTCGGTGAGCCGGTTCATCATAATGTCGAGGTTGGACTTGACGGGCAGGTACTCGTCGGCCTCAGTCGCCTGGAGGCTGCGGGTGTAGAAGTGTATCGCGATGGTGAGGATTGCGTTGAGAATGATGAACGCGCAGAGGAGGCCGAAGCCGCCGATGAGCTTCTGCGCCAGGTTCATGTTAGATACTCGCTCCTTGAAAGAAGAAAAACCCTTCATTTTATTGAATTTCTTATTTTACAAGTTTATCGCGGCGGTCATGTCAGTGAGTTTCTGACCGAACTGAATATTAGACATTTGCGCATTGCCCTTGCTGAGCTCAAACTTGAGCCGACTGTCGCGGATGACGAAGTTGATCATGGAGCCACTCTTTGTAGCGCCCTCCTCCTCGGTGATGATGAGCGTGTCTTTCCCGACCTTGTCGATGATGGTGGACGCGTTGCGGGCGAAGCTGACATTCTTGGAGACATAGATGACCTGGCAGTCGGTAATCTCCGCCACCGACTTGAAGCTCTTAACCACGACGTTTTGGAAACCGAACTTTTTACCCTCGGACTGCGAGGTGAGCCAGGATGTCAGCTCACGATCCCTGACTACGCCGATGACGAAATCGCCCTTTCGCGCCTCGTCGCTCCATCCGAGGTAGCGGATGAAGGAGAGCGTGAGCAGGGCCTTTGGCTTAGCCAACTGGTCTTGGGCGGCTACTAAACACGGGCGCATAGCAAGCGTGAGCACAAGCGCAATCGCGAACAGAATTTTTTTAGACATAGGCATATCGCACTTTTCCGAAGTGCGGCGGGGGCGAGCCACCGCAGGTGACATTTCGCCGCCTGGGGGAGCGCAGCTTCTTTATATTATTAAACTGATGTTGGCAACATGGTGGCTTGTATTCCCGTTCACGGTCTTGCGGAGGCATTATGCGAAGCGGGAGATACAGTCGGATGCCGTGGAAACAAAGTTAAACATTTATCAACTATTTTCAAATGACAAAGCCGCTTTTCCCATATCGTCACGGATTTGAGCAGCAAGCGCGTCGAGATCCTGAAACTTCATCTCGCCCCGGAGTCTTTGAAGGAACGAGACCGTAGCCTTCCTGCCATAGATGTCTCCGTCAAAACCCATGATATGCGCCTCGACCCTCCTGTCACGCCCTCCGACGGTGGGTCTCGACCCGACATTGACGACGGCACGGAGGGGCTGTCCCCCACCCACGCTGACGAGGGCCGAGTAGACACCGTCGGCGGGTATGAGCTTGTCGTCGGACTCCGGCATCACATTGGCTGTTCGTATTCCAATCGACCGTCCTATGGCGTCGCCGTGGATCACCTCCCCTTGGAAAGAGTAGTCTCGGCCGAGCAGCAGAGACGCGCGAGACACGTCGCCGTCAGCCAGTGCCTTGCGCACCTCGGAAGAGCTCACCTTGACGCCGCCAGGGAGCACGAAAGCCTTGGCGTGGCGGGCCTCGAGCCCCTCGGAGGCGGCGAGAGCCTCATAGTCATCTTTGTCCACGTCGTCGGAGCCGAAATGGTGGTTGTAGCCCATGAGGGCGAACCTGGCGTCGAGCTTGCCGCGCATCCATTCTGATATGAACTGGCGCGCGGTGAGGTCGGAGAACTCTCGCGTAAAAGGCAAGACGACGACTCGGTCGACTCCCGTGGAGCCGAGCAGCTCGATGCGCTCCGAGGGCGTCGTGAGAAGGCCTACACGGTCGTTGCCTTTCGAGAGGACGATGCGCGGATGCGGGTCGAAAGTGACGACAACAGAGGCGACCCCCCTGTGGCGCGCCTCATCCACCAGCTCGGCGAGCAGCGCCCTGTGGCCGAGGTGGAGACCGTCGAACACGCCGACGCAAACTGCCGAAGGGCAAGCGCGGTAGCCGTCTATGTCATAGAAAACTTCCATAATGTTATCGGTGGGTTGGTGTTGCAAAGATAGTAGTTTGCGGCAACTAAAACGGCACGCTATTGCCGTTACGACAAAAGTAAGGCGTACGGACGCCGCATTGGCGGCGAACGGCAAAAAAATAAAAAAGTCCGCGCCCGAAAAAATCAGGCGCGGACTTACGAGAAAATCACAATCAACTTTAACACAATAGGATAGACCGTCACGGCTTCTCATCTATGCGAGTGCGAATGTATGTTATAATTTGGTTCGCTGTTTCGCCGGTGGTCGGTGTTTTGGACAAACGTCATGTTTTTACCGACCAAACGCCTCAAACACGAGGATGTCGGAGTCGCAAGCGCACACCTCAGGCGAGCACGCCGTCAAGAATTTTGGCAAGCTGGTCCTTGGCCTTTAGGCCCACGCTCTTCTCGACCGGCTGTCCGTCTTTGAAAAAGATGACGGTCGGGATGGACATGATGCCGAGTTCAGAAGGGGTCTCCCTCGCGGCATCGACATCCATCTTGTAGAACCTGACCTTGCCTGCGTAATCATTGGCGAGCGC
>SFOL01000045.1 GCA_004552385.1 Bacteroidales bacterium
TTTTGTACCATAAATATACAAAAACATCTCCTATTTCGCTAATTTTCAGCTTGTTATATATAGCTAAATTATATGCGTGATTTGGTCGAACTCACGTTATATAGGTGCATAGAGCAGAGCATCAGAGGAATTTGACATAGGCTTGCACCCCGAAATAGGGGGAGAACGAGCGTCTTACGACAAATCCGTCGGCCTCATAGTCCTTGGCCGCGGCGAGAAGCCTGTCGGCGAAAAAGCTGAGACTGAAATAACGCCCGATCTCCTTAGTGGCCTTGAAGTTGAACGTGGCGTAGGGACGCTCGGAGGTCACAAGACGTTCGGCCGTGTTCGAGAGGACAAGCGCGGACAGCACATTGTCGCTTGCCTCGGCATCAGTATAAGGTCGTATGACGCCATCCGGCCCGATAAATTTGGACGGGCGCGCATTATGCAGCGGCACAGTATGCCGCCCCCCCCACACGCACTCGGCGGTGGCGGAGAAGATGAACCCCGCGCGCGGCACATACGTCTCGACGGTCACGTTGGTCGACGTGCGCTCTGATATGAACGTCTGGTGCCAATCATAAAGGCCGGCGTAGAGATCATCCACAACGACGCCGGCCACCGTAACACCCGTCCCCTGGAACCACTCGGGCACACTGTTCTCGCGAGTGGTGCGCAGCCACGCCCCCGCCACGGAAATGCGCGAGGACAACGCCTTGAGGCGAGGCGAATCGTATTGCCACTCAATGCCGACCTTGCGGATGCGGCTACCATTGACATAAGACCGCACGAGGCAGACCTGCGCGGCCTCGCACCTTGGCAACGAAGAGAGCGCCGGAGGGGCCGCGAGAGCCGAGCCGTCAACCGCCGAAGCGTCATACTTGAAGTAGCTGAGCGCGACAGGCTCCGCCTCGGGGCGGAAACCGTCATTCATGACCTCGCGGAAGAATGACACCGAGGCGGAGTGGCGCGCCACACTGGCCGCAAGGCGCACGTCGAGCTTGACGTTACGCGCGGGCCGCAAGGCGCAAGACGACGGGGAGATTGCGTAGGTGCGGGTGACACGGCGGCGCAAAGCGGGATTGGCATTCCAATAGTCAAGCTCGGCAAGCTCGATGAAGACGTCCTCGGGGTAAAGCTGATCCATGGTAGGCATTTTAGACAGCCTGCCAAGCCCGACCGCAAGAGACATCCGCCCCCATGAGGCTGGCGCGGTGAGGACCACATTGGCGCGCGGGTCGGCATACACCATGCCGGCCATGTCAAATTCGCGTCCGAGCCCCGCAAGCGACGAGAGCCTCACCCCCGCCACGATGCGCAGAGAGGCCGCCCCGACAGGAGCCTCAAACTCATCCTCGACAAAAAGGCCGAGCGCGTTAGAGACGGGGACGGAACGGAAAGACCTCGGGCGACGAGATGTCGAGCCGTGGAGCGGGCGGGAGGAGTCAAACACCTGGCCTCGGCCAAAATTCTTACGGCACCGCCACTCGCCGCCCAGGGATATCTTGTTTCTCAGGCTTCGGAACACCCCGCCATGCGAGACGGCAATCTTGAGGTCGCAATAAAAGGGCCTCCCGTCGACGACGTGTCTTGACACGTAATCCTTCTCGAGCGGGGCCACGTCGTGCGGCTGGCCGTCGGTGGTGTCGGACGGGGCGTAGAGATTTTGCGCATTGACAAAACGCATGCGCTGACTGACCTCATCGGCGGAGAAAGAGAGGCTGTGGTGCAATTCTGACTGCCAAGAGCCGAACTTGGCGCAGAGCGCGTTTGAGAGGCTTACGCGTCGATATGAGCTACGGTAGCTGTCGTCGCGCCCGGTCTGCTGCTCAGGATCGGACTTAACGTCATCCACATTTTGGGAATAATCGGCCACAGGCTGCCAAGACAACGACAACCCTGCCGCCGATGACCACACCTTGCGCCCTCGCAGAGATACGTTCAACCGCCTGTAAGTCTCATAGTCGGAACGCGGGTCGATCGCGGCCTTGAGGAAAGCCGCCCCCGCCACGAGAGTCCATCCCCGGGGCGCGTCGACACCCTTGGACACGCTGACAATGCGCGAATAGGGGTCGGCCTTGAGACGGACGACGACAGGCGACGCAGACAAGCGGCGACGCAGGCTGACGACGCCACTTGTAAGGTCGCCGTAGGCCACTGACGGCACGCCACGGATCACCTGCACCTCCTCGACATCGTCGGTCGGTATGGTGCGCAGATCCACACCCATGTTGACAGAGCTCCGTCCATTGTCTGAATCCGTCTGCCCCGCGCCCGACACGCGCTGCATGTTGGCATCCACGCTTATCGGGGCGTCATCCACCAATATTTTTGTGCCAAGGGCCGAGACCGCGTAGTCGTCCGCTGCGCTTGGCACCTCGCGCAGGGCTACCATATTGACGCCTCCCATGCGCGGAGCCTGCGTGAGCCCGCCCGGCAAAAGAGTAAGAACATCGGCCAATGAGGCCGGCTGCAGGTGCTCCATGGCCGTGGAACCGATAAAAGACGCCGACGTGGCGGCACTTCTGACCTCGCCCGCCGTGACCCTCACCTCGGCAATGGCTATTGACGTGTCGGCCGCAATGACGACGCCGGGCGACGCCGCGACGCCTTGCGCCACGGAGTAAAGGCGCAAGGAGGACGACAGAAGAGCCAATGTGAGGCAGAGAGTTTTCATACGGCAAATTTATTTATAGCGGATAAAACTACAAGAACGAAAATAAAGCTCGCTTTTAATTGAATTGATTTTAAACAAACAAAATAAAATAGGCATATATTTGCACAAAAAGCGGAACACATACAAGATAAGAAATATGAACATACTACTCCCTCTGCTAATACCGGTTATGGGCACCACACTCGGCTCTGCCCTGGTGTTCCTCATGCGCGGCCAGATGCCGCGCATGACGGAGAAGGCTCTCCTTGGCTTCGCGTCGGGCGTCATGGTGGCGGCCAGCGTATGGTCATTGCTCATACCGAGCATGGAGATGGGCGAAGGAGCAGAAAGAGTGATACCCGCGGCGGTCGGCTTTTGCCTCGGCATGGTCTTCCTGTTGGGCGTGGACACGTTCACCCCCCACCTCCACGCGCACTCCGCCACGCCGGAAGGGCCTCACACAGGCTTGACCAAGTCGCAGATGCTGGCCTTGGCCGTGACGATACACAACCTGCCGGAGGGCATGGCCGTGGGCGTGGTGATAGCCGGCATGATTTCAGCGGGAGTGGAGCCCACGGTGGGCGGCGCATTGGCCATAAGCCTCGGCATAGCCATACAGAACATACCCGAGGGCGCTATAATATCCATGCCCATACGTGCGGCGGGTTGCAACAGGCTGAAGTCGTTCGCCATAGGGACGGTGAGCGGCCTCGTGGAACCCGTTGGCGCAATGACTGTTATATTGCTGGCGGAGACGCTCACCGGCGTTATGCCCTACCTGCTCGGCTTCGCTGCCGGAGCCATGATGTACGTGGTGGTGGAGGAGCTGATTCCCGAGGCGTCGTCAGGTCGGCACTCAAACATAGCTGTTTTAGGCTTCGGCGTGGGGTTCGTACTGATGATGGTGATGGACTGCGTGTTATAAAGCAGACGCAAAGGCGACTCTCTGCCGCCATGCGAAAATGCCGTGCCGCCACACGCTCTTGTGGCGGCACGGCATAGATTTTTTTGAGTTGCAGGCGAGCGAACCGTCCGCAAGGAGGGCTTACTTCACGAGCGCCTTAGTGTAGCGCACAGAGCCGTCGGCAAGGGTCTGCTTGACGACATTCAAGCCGCGGAAAGGCACAGAAGAGACGGTGCCGGAGATGGAGACGAACTCGGTGGAGACGACATCGGCGTCGGCAGGGACTTCAACAATGGCGGTGCCGATCTCGACCACCTTGTCGGTGTAGACCACGATGTCGCCCTTGGTGAAGACGCACTCGACATCGCCTTTCTTGTTGTTCCAAGAGAAGTAGTAGATGCCGTCCCACTCCTCGGTGTCGGCGTTTTCGCCCGTCTCCTCGGGGGCATGGTGACCCACGATGGCCTTAAGCTCGTCGATGAAAGTAACGTACTGGCAGTCGCCACTCTTGGCGCCAGCCATAATATCCACCACGCTCTTTTCCTTGTCCTCAGGGTTGCGGAGACTGCCCATGCCCCAGCCGGAGAAGCTGACGGAGGGGTCGTCCCAGACGCAAGAGTAGTTAAAGACGACGATGTCATTGTCATTGAACTTCTCAAGGTCGGAGGCGAGGATGATCTGGCCGTTCTTGAGAGGGAGGACGTACTTGTTCTTAGACTCGTCGATGGTCTTGTCGCGGTTGACCACCTTGGTGCGGGTCACGCTCTTGAACTTGACGGTGAAAGGGTAGCCGGACTCTGCGTTGGCCTTTATGTAGACATTTGTGACGGGGGCGGTGCACCTGTCTGCGCTAATCACGAACGTGGCGGAGGTCGCGCCCTTGGTCGCGTTGTTGTAGTTCATGGCGACTTCTTTGCCATCACCGCCCACACCGTCAACCTCGAAGAGGAGTGAGTTGTCGAGCGCAGATTCGAACTCAATATTATAAGTGTAGACCACGTTCTTTTCGGCAACAGGGTCGTAGGTGATGGCGGAGCCGTCGGCCGCAAGGATTTTCTCGTAGCCGTACTGCCCGGTGAAAGTGATTCCTATGACATCTTGCTTTGACGTGCACCCCCAAGCGACACCCCCAAGCTGCGTCTGCACCTCCTCCGTTTCGTCAGCCTTGACGAGAGTGAACTTGGTCACCTTGACGGCCTCGCCGCCCTTGGTGCACTGCACGTTTAAAGTGGCGATCTCATCGTCAAGTTCGTCAGAGAATGTGCCTTCAATCTTATCGCCGGTAAGGACGACGTAGCTATACTTGCCTTTATCGCTATCACCATCCATGACGGCCTTGCCTATCTTGAGATGGACCTCGGCTCCGTCCCCGACCTCAAGATCTGAGAACTCGAGCTTAAAGCCCTTGTAGTCGGTCTTGGTGATGGCCTTGTTAATGAGCTTGAACTCACCATATGGGTCCGTGAAGGTGATTGACGCACTCCCACCCGCAATGGGCGTCGCATTCCATGCGTTACCGCCATCGATGACAAGGTTCTCTACAACCTGCGCATGCGCACCCAGATTGGCAAAGACGCCTGCGGTCAAGAGAAGTAAAAGTTTTTTCATACTCACTTAGATTTGTTTATAATTTCCTACAACAGAGGAGAGACATGGACGCAAGACCGATACCAACGATAACGTTGAATTCAAAAGAGTTGTCAAAGCGTTCCGCTCTGTCCGATTGCAGAAACAAATCTAAAAAGTGTTTACGACAAATAAAAACGTTGAATGCGGAAAAACGAAGATTAGGGCAAGAAAAACGGACAAGACAGAACGGTGGAGGGCGGTTCGCTGGCGTCCAAGCGGAAAACACGCCAAAAATCACCTCCACAACCTGAAGCTTCGCCTGTGGAGGGGAGTGACGCCATTGGCGGCTATGGCCGCATAATGATCTCGCGTGGGGTAGCCCTTGTTGGCCTGCCAGTTGTAGGCTGGGTAATCAAGTGCGAGCGACTCCATAATAGCATCCCTCTCGGTCTTCGCAATGACGCTTGCTGCGGCAATGGAGAGGTATTTGCCGTCACCTTTGACCACGCACTGGTGGTGGACGAGCGTTGCCTCGTCGTGCAACCGCACGACATCGGCGGAGTCGGCCGACATACCGATGGTCTCAAAATCAGAGTAATAGGGGTGGAAACGGTTGCCGTCTATAATAAGGAACTGTGGGGCTACAGCCAGGGCACGAATGGCCCGATGCATGGCGAGGATGCTGGCATTTAGAATATTGACGCTGTCAATTTCGCCGGGCGACGCCACGCCGACCGCCCAAGCGAGCGCGACGCTCTCAATGACGGGCCTCAGCTCGGCGCGTCGGCGGGGTGTGAGCTTCTTGCTGTCATCGAGCCCGGGCAGGTCGGCGGCAGAGACATCGCGCGGCAAGACGACCGCCGCGGCCACGACCGGTCCCGCCAGACATCCGCGGCCCGCCTCGTCGGCACCCGCCTCAACGAGGTCGGAGTAGAATGGAGCGAGGGAAGACACGTCAGAGCGAAAAAGCGTCAAGAAGGTTCTTCATGCGGACCGCCATAGCTGCAAGCTCCTGGGCGCTGGCGGCGAGTTCCTCGGCATCGGCGGCGGTCTCCTGCGTCGCCCCGTTGAGCGACTCGGCGGCGGCACTAATCTGCGAGAGCCCCACCTCTTGCTCCTTGCTGACCCTCGCTATGGACCTTACGCTCTCCGCCGCCTTTTGAATTTGCGGTATCAGATCGTCGATGAGCCTGTTAATGTTCTCAGCGCCGGCAATTGATGCCTCGCTCGTCGCCGCCATGTCGATGGCGGCGTGCCTGGTCTGCTCGGCAAGTGCGCTGACCGAGCGCGCCACGACCGAGAAGCCCCGGCCATGCGCCCCCGCCCGCGCGGCCTCGACGGCCGCATTGAGGCTGAGGACGTTAGTTTGCGCGACAAGGAGGTTCACGGAGCGCAACGACCCTTGTATGCGTCGCGTGGCGTTCATGCTGGCGGTCGACTTATCGGCTATGGCCGCTACAGCCTCCCTCGTGCGCACGACGATGAGGTCGGTCTCGGCCGCACTGCCCGTCAGTTGCTTCACGCCGCCACCGACCTCGGCGAGGCTGGACGTGACCTCCTCGATGTTCGCGGCCTGTCGGCACGAGACGTTGGATAGCCTCTGGCTGGCTTGGCCTATGTGCGCGCTCGTCTTCTGAATCTCAAGCCCCGCCCGCGTCAGCACCTCGACGGAGTGGCGCAACGACGAGTGCATACTGTCCATGGCCTCGGCAAGCTGCTGAACCTCGTCGTGAGTACGGCGGACGACGATACGGCCTGAGAGGTCGCCCGAGGCTATGCGGCATGCGCTGTCGCGCAACTCCATAAGCGGGCGTATGAGCGTCCGGCGCATGAGAAGAAAGAATAGCCAGATGAAAAGTGCGGAGAGGACGACGGTGGCGAAGACGATGGCGCGTCGAATCAGTCCCCCCACAGCATCCTGCACGCCCATGTCGAGCCAAATGTGTTGAATGCCGAGCAGACGCCCCTTGAAATCGAACATTGGCATGTAAGACGAGAAGACATCGGACGTGCCGGCCTTCTCGGCGAGCATGACCTCCTTGTGGTGGATTTTGAGCGAATCGGCGACCCACTCTTGCGGGATGGAGAAGCCGTGGATGTCGATGTCGCGGCAGTCATAAGACGTGGCGGAGATGAGCTGGTCGCGATAGACGCTCGTCTGCGCCTGTATGACGGAGGCGAGGGTGGTGAGGTAACCATCATCCTCGACTATGGCGTAACACACGAGCACTACGGCAGCATCGGCTCCGCTGGCGTCGGGCCAGACATGCACGGCCACGAGGCCCATGCCCTCCCCCAAGACGTCGGCGTAGCCCGTGTAGGACTTGGTCGGCGTCGTGGAGACGTAGCGCATGAGGTCTTTGACCTTGTCGAGCTGGTGCCGGGTGAAAGACGCGTAGCTTGTCGAGGCGAGTTCGAGCTTGTCGTCCATCAGGATGAACCCGCTGAGGCTTCGGACCTTGACGTTGGCCGCAAGCACGTCCGCCACCGCTTGGTAGTTCCTCCGGGTGAGCGAAGAGTCTATGCTCGGGAACACGCGCGGCATGTTGGCGACGTAGGAGTCAAGCTCGCCGAGCCGCACCTTGTTCAGATGGTCGACAATGGCCATCTTGCCGCTGACCTGGCCAATGAAGTGTGAGCGCAGGGCGCGATCTCGCGAGGCGGCGCTGACTATGAGCTGAACGCCATTTTGCAAGAAGATGAAAACCACAAAAATGAGGGTGAGCTTGACAAGGAGGCTTGAAGCGCCGCGCTTGACGACCCTCTTTAGCTTATTACGTTTCGACATCGATAAAGAGCAGAATATGGTAGTGACAAAGTTACAAATACCGAGTAAAGCTACGGCAGTTGTTACGAACTTTAACTGGTTTGTAAAAAAACGACAAAACAATAAGCAGGCCACCTACATCGTGAATATTGCAAAGCCGCGCAAAGCGTCTATGTCTATCATTTTGACGCAAATAACATATTCGCTACTTATAAATAATCAAAAATAGCGCAATAAATCTGACGATTTTACTTTTGAGTCAATTAAAAGATTTATATTTGCTATCGGTTAACGGATAAGGAGCCCAAAGAACCGAGTTCGAGAATCATCCTAACCTAACTCGACATATAAGACGGTTCTGGCCTCCATTTTCACGGACTACCAATAACTGTTCTTTTGTAATTGAGGGCCTCGCGCGATGTGATATCGCGCGAGGCCTGTTTTTTATGGTATACTATTAAGGTGTCGGCGGAGACACACTACGGGGGATTTGTCTATAAACCGGTGGCGTTGGTCGGTTAAGTTTCAGAGGAAACAACACCGGACATATATTTGCCTCAGAAAAAAACAACGAGCACAACAGATGAGGAGAGCTAAAAGAATAGCCGCTACGGCCTTGCTTCTGGCCACTGCAGCGAACCACGCAGGCCTTGCTCAAACCGACGCGAGCCACAAATGGACACTACAGGAGTGCGTGGACTACGCACTTGCGAACAACATAGAGGTGAAGAGCGGCTCGCTGCAAATAGAGCAGGCAGACGCCCAGGCAGACGGCGCAACCGGCCAGCTGCTGCCGAGCTTGAGCTTCTCGACGAGCCACAACCTTGGATGGAGGCCTTGGAGCCAGAGCACCGTGGCCCTGAGCGGCGGAACGATGACAACCACGCAAAGCGACGCCACATACTCGGGCAACTACGCCCTGCAGGCCAACTGGACAGTCTGGGACGGCGGGCGCACCCGTCGCGAGAGGGACAGCTACCGCCTGGACGCTGAGAAAGCTAAAGCCTCGAAGACGGCGACGGCGCTGAGCATAGAGGAGCAGGTGCTTCAATATTACGTCCAAATCCTTTACGAGGCCGACGCGGCGAAAGTGGCCGACAGCACACTGGCCACGAGCCAAGCCCTGCTGAAGCGCGGCGAGGAGATGATGGAGGCGGGGCAGATGGCCAAGGTGGAGGTGGCGCAACTGGCCGCCCAAGCCGCGCAGGACCGGTACAGATTAGTGTCGACCCAGACTCAGCTGGCAAACACAAAGACGGGGCTGAAGCAGATTCTTGAAATAATAAAGACGACGGACTTTGACGTGGCCACGCCTGACATCCCTGACGAGGACGTGACGCGCCCTCTGCCGACGGTGGACGACGCATTCGCCACGGCCATGGAGACGAGACCCGAGGTGAGAGACGCCATCCTGAGCTCGGAGCAGGCAGAGATACAGGAGCGCATAGCCCGCAGCGGTCACTACCCGACCATAAGCCTCTCGGCCGGGGTGCAGACCGGGCACAACAGCGCCGACCACGACGACGTGGGCGAGCAGATAAAACAGAACGTGAACAACACCGTGGGGCTGAACATAAACGTCCCGATAATAGACAACCGCCAGACGCGCACCAACAAGGCCAAAGCCCAGATACAGCGCAGGCAAAGCGAGCTGGACAAGCAAAACGCCGAGAACAGCGTATACAAGCAGGTGGAGACCTACCTGCTGAACGCCCAAAGCGCGCAGGCGCAATACATAGCCGCGAAAGCCAACGAGGAGAGCGCCAAGCAGAGCTTCGACCTGGTCAAAGAACAATTCACGCTGGGGCTGAAGAACATTGCCGAACTGATGCAGGGCAAGAGCAACCTGCTGACAGCGCAGCAGCAGACCCTGCAAAGCAAATATACGGCTGTGCTGAACGCCGCCCTGCTGAACCTGTACACGAGCGGAGAGGCCGCACTATGAAACGACATAAAACGAAGAGCCATAAAAAACAGATCATGAGACGCTACATAACCGCGGCGGCGGTGTCTATATTGGCACTCGCCGCTTGCTCCGACGGAGAAATGGTGACATACACCAAGACGAAAGTGTCCAAGGGAGACATATCGACCTCGATAACGGCCACTGGCACCATAGAGCCGGTGACGAAAGTGGAGGTCGGCACCCAGGTGTCGGGCATAATATCGAAGATTTACGCGGACTACAACAGCGAGGTCAGGAAAGGCCAGGTGATAGCCGAGCTTGACAAGACCAACCTGCTCTCCGAGCTGGCGTCGTCCAAGAGCCAACTGGCGAACGCCCAAAGCGAGCTCGACTACCAGAAGTCGAACTTCGAGAGGTACGCCACACTATTCGAGAAAGGCCTGGTCTCGGTCAACGACTACGAGACGGCCCGCCTCAGCTACGAGCAGGCCCGGCAGCAGATAGTGATCCAACAGCAAAACGTGGCCAAAGCCCAGACCAACCTTGGCTACGCCACCATAACGAGCCCCATAGACGGCGTGGTGCTGAGCCGCGAGGTGGAAGAGGGCCAGACCGTGGCATCGGCCATGACGACCCCCACCCTGTTCAACATAGCGCAAGACTTGACAGACATGCGCGTCATAGCCGACATTGACGAGGCCGACATAGGCGGAGTGAAAGAGGGCCAGAGGGTCACGTTCACAGTAGACGCCTTCCCCGACGACACGTTCAGCGGAGAAGTGACTCAAGTGAGGAAAGAGGCGACGACGGAGAGCAACGTCGTGACGTATGAGGTCGTGATATCAGCCCCCAACAAAGACCAGAAGCTGCTGCCGGGACTCACAGCCAACGTGACGGTATTCACCGCCGAGCGCAAGGACGTTTTGAAATTACCGAGCAAGGCGTTACGCTTCACGCCCAACCAAGCTCTGCTGAAACCCGACCAGAGAGTGGAGGACGCGCCAGCCAAGGAGAAGGTGTGGACCTTTGACGGCCGAACGTTCCGCGCCGTGGCCATAGAGACGGGACTGAACGGAGGTGCGGAAGTGGAAGTGACCCGAGGTGTCAAAGAGGGCGACGAGGTGGTGATATCATTTGAGCTGGGCGGCCCGGACAAAATGGCAGAAGCCGAGGGCGAGGCCAAGAGCAACCCGTTCATGCCAGGCCCCCCGGGTCAAAAGAAGCGCAAGTAGGGCAATAAAAAAGGTTAGGAGGCATAGAGTCATGACGGAAGAGAAGAACCTGCCGCCCAAAGGCAAGGTGGTCATAGAGCTGCAAGACGTGAGGCGAGACTTCAAGGTCGGCGACGAGACGGTACACGCGCTCAGGGGCGTGAGCTTCAAGATATACGAGGGCGAGTTCGTCACCATAATGGGCACCTCGGGCTCGGGCAAGAGCACACTGCTTAACCAGCTGGGCTGCCTTGACACACCGACGAGCGGCGAGTACATACTCGACGGCGTGTCGGTCCGCACGATGAGCAAGAACCAGCGCGCGAGGCTGCGCAACCGCAAGATAGGCTTCGTGTTCCAGAACTACAATCTGCTGCCAAAGACGACGGCCGTGGAGAACGTGGAGCTGCCGCTGATGTACAACAACAAATACAGCGCGGCCGAGCGGCGCGACGCCGCCATAAAAGCCCTGCAGGCCGTGGGGCTGGGCGACAGGCTGGACCACAAGAGCAACCAGATGAGCGGCGGCCAGATGCAACGCGTGGCCATAGCCCGCGCGCTCGTCAACGACCCTGCCGTCATATTGGCCGACGAGGCGACAGGCAACCTGGACACGCGCACCTCGTTCGAGATGCTCGTCCTCTTCCAACGCCTGCACGCCGAAGGGCGCACCATAATATTCGTCACGCACAACCCCGAGATAGCCCAATACAGCAGCAGGAACATAATGCTGCGCGACGGGAAGATACGCGAAGACGTCATCAACGGCCACGCGCTGTCGGCCGCCGAGGCCCTTGCCGCCCTGCCCAAGCCGCAAGACGACTAACGAACCAAAGAGGAGGAAGACATGAATTTCATAAACCTGTTCAAAGTGGCCCTCAGGGCGGTGGCGAGCAACAAGTTCCGCTCGTTCCTCTCCATGCTGGGCATCATAATAGGCGTGGCGGCCGTCATAATAATGATGGCCATAGGCCAGGGGTCGAAAGAGAGCGTGAGGGAGAACATCTCGCAGATGGGCACCAACATGATAATGGTGCGGCCGGGATCCGACCAGCGCGGCGGAGTGCGCCTCGACCCGTCGGAGATGCAGACACTCAAGATTGAGGACTATGAGGCCATAGTGTCGGAGAAGAGATTCATAACATACGTCTCGCCCGAGGTATCGACCTCAGGCCAGGTCATCTATGGCTCGAAGAACACCAGCTCGTCAATGTACGGCGAGAGCCTGGACTACCTCGACATAAAGAAGTGGGAGATAAAAGACGGCGACGCGTTCACCGATGAGGACGTGCGCAAAGCCGCCAAGGTGTGCGTGGTGGGCACGACCATAGTTAAGGAGCTTTTCGGCGACGCCGACGCCGACTGCATAGGCCGCACTATACGCTTCAAGTCAATCCCATTTCGCATAGTGGGGGTGCTGAAGAGCAAGGGCTACAACAACTGGGGAATGGATCAGGACAACGTGCTGCTGGCCCCCTACACCACCGTGATGAAACGCCTGCTGGCCCAAACATTCTTCAACTCCATAAACTGCTCGGCCATAACGGAGGAGCTGACCGACGAGGCGATAAGCGAGCTGACGAGCATACTCCGCTCATCGCACAAGCTGAAAGAGACGGACAGCGACAACTTCACCATCCGGAGCCAGCAGGAGATGATGGAGACGATGAGCTCGACCATGGACACCATAACCATCATACTCGTGGTGGCCGCCGCCTTCTCGCTGCTGGTGGCGGGCATAGGCATAATGAACATCATGCTGGTGTCGGTGACCGAGCGGACGAGGGAGATAGGCCTGCGCATGAGCGTCGGCGCGCGGTCGGTTGACATAAGCAACCAGTTCTTGATAGAGAGCGTCATGATAAGCCTGACGGGCGGAGTAATTGGCATAATAGTCGGATGGCTCGGCACGCTGCTCTGCGGGCAATTCGGGCTGCCCACGTCCATACCCATGTGGAGCATATTCGTGTCGTTCGCCGTGTGCACCGTGATTGGCATAGGCTTCGGCTACATCCCAGCCAGCAAGGCGGCCAACCTGGACCCGATAGAGGCCATAAGATACGAGTAGGCCGCCACCCTACGGGGAAGCGGACGCGACCAATCCCCGCCACGGACAAGAACGCCGTGGCGGGGATTGCCTTTGCCCATACGTTTGCGGCAATTGCCAATAGCGGGGCGGGGAACACTCACACGGCAACACCGACCTGTGTCTTGCCCAAGAAAGCCATCGGAGGAATGTACTCTTGTTGTTAATTTTATTTAACAAAGAGACAAGCACACAGTTACAGACAATATGTAATTTAGCGACCGCAAAAGAGGGGCCGGGATCTTAATCCGAGCAGCATAAGCCGCCGCATACTCACCAACCGGGGGCGACTGCGCCGAGACGTCCCACTCCCGTTAGTTTCACCGCGAAAAAACGACGCTCACCGCGCCATTTTCGCAAACCATAAACCAATAAACTTGAGAAAATCAAGTATGAAAAAACAAGTTGTTGTGTGCGCAATCGCTATTGCCACACTTTTCACATCGTCATGCACCGACGAATCGC
>SFOL01000145.1 GCA_004552385.1 Bacteroidales bacterium
GTGTTGACCCAGAAGTGTACGTTGGTCAGATAATTCCGCTTGAAGTGTAAGTTTACTTCGCGTCTCCCGTAAGCGGTGTCAATCGTAAAGCGTTCAAATCCATTCTTTTATGGGAAAAGTTAAAGTAATCCTCTATAGGAAAGACGGCTCTAAGATAGGTAAGTTGGAACTGGATTCTGACAAAGATGTCCGTGAGCAACTTCTGCCAATGAAGTCAAGGTTGGGCATCTACGCCTACGAAGTAAAACAGTCTTGGATGGAAGAAATGACAGTGAAAATCTTGTCGAAAATACTGTTGCCGCCAATGCAACCAACAATTAAAAAGCCAGAACCAATGCCAGGATCAGAACCAATTCCAGGGATGGCTTCTGGACGAGTCACCTTATTGTAACTTCTACGGGAAGGCTTTGCTCTCTGCACTTTTTATCTGAAAAACAGCATCTTATGAACTACGAGATAGACAAAAAGAGCCTCACGTCCGAGCAGCGCGTGTGGCTCGACAACCTCAATACCGGCCTCATGGCTGAGCTTCAACGCTCCGTCAACGCCAACGGCCGCTCTACGCTTTCGCTCGTCCCCGCCGTGGCAGTTACCGTGCGCAAGTCGGGCGAGGCTTTCCTGACGTTCGATTCCAACGCCAGCTTCTCCATCAGCGGCAGCCTCGCTGTGGCCCTTGACGCCAAGAAGTGGCTTGAGGCGCATACCGAGGCGGACCCCGACGGCTTCGCACTGAGGGTGAAGCTCTCTTTCGCCGCCAAGGAGGCTCCCGCCCCGCGGCGCAAGGACGCCGATGACGACAAGAGACCCGACTTCGTGCCCGTCAAGCCGCGCTACACGTTCGACCAGATCATAATCCCCGACGACACCCGCCGCCAGATTATGGACGCCCTCGCTGTCGTCCGCCACCGCGAGCTGGTCTACGACACTTGGGGCTTCAGCCAGTGCGACCCCACGCCAAACAGCATCCTCAGCTTCTACGGCCCCCCGGGCACGGGCAAGACCATGTGCGCGCACGCCATTGCCGCTTATCTCCAGAAGCCGCTCCTGGCCTTCAACTATGCCGAGATTGAGAGCAAATATGTCGGCGAGGCCGCCAAGAACCTCAAGAAGGCTTTCGCCACCGCCACCGAGATGGACGCCGTCATGTTCTTTGACGAGGCCGACTCTTTCCTCGGCAAGAGGGTGGAGAACGTCCAGAGCGGCAACGACCAGTCGCTCAACTCGCAGAGGTCGCAGATGCTCATCCTACTCGAGGAGTTCCGCGGCGTGGTCATCTTCGCCACCAACCTGCAGACCAACTTCGACAAGGCTTTCGAGAGCCGCATACTCGCCCACATCAAGCTCGACCTGCCCAACCGCGAGGCGCGCGCGGCCATTCTCCGCGGCCTCATGCCGGAGCGTCTGCCGCTGGCCGCACCAATGACCGACGACGACCTCCTCGCGGTGTCCGACAAGATGGAGGGCCTCGCCGGCCGCGAGATTAAGCAGGCCGTCAAGCAACTCCTCTTCCGCAAGGCGGCTGAGGATGGTGCCGAGGCCCGCATATCCGCAGACGACCTCACCGCCGCCATGGAGGCCAAGGTGACCGAGAAGTCCAACCTCGAGGCCGAGGCCGAGGCCAACAAGCAGCGAGAGCGCGAGCGCAAGGAGAAGGCCGTGATGGAAGGCTTCAAACGCGACGCCGAGCGCAAACGCAAATACCTCGACTCCATGAGTCTCGAGAGCCTCCAAGAAGCCGTCAAGCGCAAGGAGGAGGCCAAGGCCAAGGAGGGAGCCGCCGAGGGTGCGGACCCGCAACCCACGCCGCCCGAGACGCCTGCCGAGCCCGTGGCGCCTGCCGAGTGATGCACGCATCGCCGAGATGTGCGTTATGACTAAATCTATATTCCGTTGCGCATGTGGCTTCTGCCGTATGCGCAATTTTTTTTCTCTATCGACCCATCCGCGCACATTTTTGCTGTTTTCGCTAAAACCCCTGCAGAGCATAAGCGGTAATGTCGAAATATTGAAAAATGCGTAAACCAGCGGAAACTATTGGCGGTATAACCCCAATGTTTATGATTAAAAACTAATCAATATGAGTGACGAATACAATTTGACACCTTATAACAGAGCTGAGGGCAACGAGCCAGCCGAGTCCGACTGGAATGTCAGCCCGATTGCCTATGATGGCAATGATGATCTCGCGTTCATTCGGGACGACTGTGAGGAGGAGCGGCTCTCCGCCCTGCAGATTGCGGGACTGACCAACGAGCAGATTGACGCGCGAATAAACAAACTGGAGCAGGACCTCATGAAGAGGTGGGAGAACCAGAAGCAGCTGGTTCGCGACCTGGAGGCCCTGGGCCCCGCCCCGTCGCGTATGGATGCCCTTGTCGACGCCGTAAAGGATGAGTTCGGCTCTGTGCAAAATGCGGCCACATTTATAAAATGGTTGGTTACCAAGGGCCCGACACCACAGCAGAAACTTATTCAGGTGGGTGTGATAGCCTACAATATCGTGCGCAAACTTGCGGCTTGTGTGGCTGAGATAAGGAAGAGGGAGATGGTTGTCCGCCAGCAAATAACCGAAGGCAACGTAATTCTCTCCAAGACCGAGGAGGTAAAAGACCTCTCGCGGCAAAGGTCCTATAATACCATGCAAGACGTGGCCAGTTCCATCAATAACCGTCACGAGGAGGCAGCCGCAGCCATAAATAATGCCATCCAGGACATAGAAGCCAACGATGAGCAAATCCGCAAAAACGCCGAAGAGTC
>SFOL01000046.1 GCA_004552385.1 Bacteroidales bacterium
TAGTGCAATTTTTAAAATATTAATCATAAAGAACGCAAGCAAAGTCGTTTTATTGTCAAGTCGGCATGATAAAAACGCCAAGAGGACGGAATGGCGGAAAAAGGGGCGGGCGGGATGTCGATGAAGACACTCCGCCCGCCTCTTTTACTGTAATCAAGACCATGCTGTCATGCGGCACGGCCAAAGAAAATCACCAACCAGCCACATTGCGGGCCACCCACCACAGAAGGGCTACGGCCGTAAAAAGAGACATGAATAACCGCGAATTAACCGCCATATAGAGCCTCTGGAGCTTCACCCTGCAAACCGCCGCAAAAAGACACAGGAGCACGAACGGCAGCGAGAGGACGAGCAGGGCGTTGTAACGGAACGCCGTAGCAAAATCAAGATGAAGCAGACTATGTATGGCCCTCTGAGAGCCGCACCCCGGGCACTTGAACCCCGTCATCATAAGAAACGGGCAATGCGGAAAGAGACCAGACCTGGCGGGGTCAAACATGAAATAGACACACGCCAGGCCCGCCAGAAGAGCCAAAGAGACTGCTAAGATCGCAATGCGGCCCACCTATCCGAATATGAGAGGCAGCACAATCGTAAACAAGAGCGCCAAAACGTAGACCACCACGCCGGAAATAGCACTGGCGAGAGCCCAATTCCGAGCCGACTTGCTCGCCCTCTCAGCCTCGGGATAGAGACCTTGGGAGTAAAACGAGCTTACCCGGGTCGCCTTCACGATGGAGACGATGCCAAAGGGCCAGCAGCAGAAAATGGTGGTGAGGATTGCGACAGCCATATAGGTTGATGGCATGGGCGGCCTCTCAGAGTTGATGTTTTCCATAATGTATGTGTAAATTGATTCGCTCTGTTTACGGCAGGCTCGCACCTTTTGTTTCCATAAAGTGGGAAATCAACGCGTGCTTAAGCATAAAATGCGGTATATGATTTTTGTTTTTAAATCTGATATATAGCGTTGTGGCACAGTATTTGCATAATTATATACAGGTGATTTTTCATAGTTTTAGAGTTTTATTTGGTTTAATGATTTCCGTCGGCGAGTTGTGAAACTCGCCGGCGTTTTTTTTTTAGCGGGCATCAGAGGATGAGAGAGAGAACCGAGTAACAGAAAAAAATTCCCCAAGAGGCACGGAAGTGTAAAAACTTAACCACGGACTACTTGGGAAACGCCCATACGACCTACAACAGATGTTAGACGGCAAAAGACGGGCACTCATCCAATCCGCCCCCGCCTTGAGTACAAGGCGGGGGCGGATTTAATACTCAGCGCGAGACAAAGAAATCACGCAAGCTCGCGACGCGAGATACGGAAATAGGCAGCAAGGACAAGAGCACCCGTCACAGCCCATGAGACGGGGTAGACCGACATAAGGCCCGCATAAGTCGGGAAGACGGGGAAGACGAAGAAAACCCACGCGAGGCGCAAGAGGCACGTGCCGAAGATTGTCATCACGGCAGGCAACGCGGAATGCCCCATGCCGCGGAGTACGGAACCTCCGACCTCATAGCTGCAGGCGATTACCTGAGTGAGAAGAGTGATGTGAATTCGCTCAGAAGCGAAAGCAAAGACCGCAGGATCGTTCGAGAAAAACGAGACGAAAAAACCGTCAAAGACGGTTATGACGACATTGCACACAAAAGTTGACGCCACCGCCATGAGCATACAGAGGCGGAAAACACGACGGCAGCGCTCCTTTTGCCCCGCGCCAAAGTTCTGCCCGACGAACGTCACCGCCGCCCCGCAGAAGGCGGACATCACAAAATAACAGAACTGCTCGTAGGTGAGCGACGCCGCAGAACCGCCCATAGCCGCAGAGCCAAAACTGTTCACAGAGCTCTGTATGACGACGTTGGAGAGCGAAAAGACCATGCCTTGAACGCCCGTGGGCACACCGATCTGCAACATCTTGCGGAACTCGCTCCAATGAATGGCCAGTTTGCGCGGCTGAAGCCGGAACGCCCCCTCCTCATGCAGAAGTATATAAACGACCATGGCCGCGTTAACCATGTTGGCGGCAACGGTGGCTATGGCCACGCCGTCGACACTCATGCCGAAGCCGACCACGAGAATAAGGTTCAAGACCGTGTTCACCACGCCCGAGATGACGAGGCAGTAAAACGGCCGACGCGTGTCTCCCATGCTACGGAGGATTGACGCGCCGAAGTTGAACACCATAATAAACGGCATCCCGCAAAAGTATATTCGCAAATAGAGAGTGGCAAGGTCTATGACGTTGGCGGGCGTGCCCATGAGCTCAAGGATGGGGCGAGCCACGCATAGGCCAAGCAGCATCAGCGCGAATCCGCTGGCTACGGCTACGATGCCAGAGGTGGCAACAGCCCGCCTGACGCCGTCGTGGTTGTTCTGACCTATATGATTGGCGATGACGACATTGGCACCCATGGAGATGCCGACGAAAAGGTTGATCAGCAGGTTGATGACGGGCGAGTTGCTGCCCACAGCCGCCAGAGCCTCGCTGGACGCGTAGTGGCCGACGACGGCGACATCGACCGCATTAAAGAGCTGCTGGAGTACACTGCTGGCGGCCAAAGGTATGGCGAAGAGCAGAATCTTGCGCCCGAGGGGGCCGTGCAACATATCAATCTTCTGAGACATGGCAGAGAAGCGTCATTTTTTTACGGAGCTAACAGGAGGGAGCGCAGACGCGGCTATTCAGCCCTCACGGCGAAAGCGCCAGTGAAACCGGCCTTACGGGCGACGGCTATGTCGGCCTCAGCCTCGGCGGCAGAGCCATACGCGCCGTAGTAATAACGCGTTATGCCCCGCTCGGATATAAACACAGAGGACACTTTAGCAGCATCGGGCAGAGCCTTGAGAGCCGCTGGCGGACGCTTGAAAGCCCCGAGCTGTATGCGAAATGGCTTATGGCCGTCGGCAGTATCGCCGTCTTGGCGCAGATCCGTGGCGTCAGCGGCATCGGGCTGCACGGCGGCTGAGGATGCGGCATCCTCCGTGGGCGAAGTGGGTTGCTCCTCCGCCTGCTGAGCAGGGACTGCTTCGGGCTCGTCGGCGGCGGGAAGGCTCACTCCGCCGGCGGCATCGGACGCGGGGAGCGGGAAAGAGCCATCGGCATGGACGGCGTAGCGCTGCATGCACTTGACGAGTGACGAGACGGCTCGCCGCTTGGAGGCTATGAGGGCGTCGCGCTTGTCGGCCTCGGGGCTGGCGACGTCGTCGGGCGCGATGGAGGCGATGGAGGCTCGCGCCTTAGCATGTAGCTCGGCGAGTTCGGACGAGTCATAACCTCCAAGGGTGGCAAGGATTACACGGTATTTAGCCTCGTAGACGGACACGAGCCGGTCGTAGGCGTCGGAGGCGAGCCTTGCCGCCGCCATTCGGTAGGCGTCCGCTTTGCCCACGAGGGCCGCGGCATCCTCATCGGTAGTCTCCGGGCTGAGGGCTGAAGCGTCGAGCTTGCGGGCCTCGAGCGACACGATGTTGGCCCATGCGAGCATGCTGTCCTGCTCTTGTATGATAGAGCGCTGCTGAGCCGTGAACAGGTTCATGACGTCTTCATCCTCATCAGCATGCGCGTCGCGGAAGAAGACCGGCGAAAAGACAGAGAAGCGGCCGGGGCGAAGCCAGCTGGTGCCCGTCAGTTTGGGCGCATTGCGGTTGACGACCTTGATTTTTGCAAGGGGTGTGTACGTTCCCTCAGCCACAAGGCGTGTGATATGCTCAATCTCCTCGTTGCGAGCGGCTTCGGCCTTTTCGGCTATCTCGTCTTCGAGAGTGTAGATGCTTCTTTCAGTCTTAAGGAGGTCTTGCAACTTTGCGTTTCGCTCGATGCTCGACGCGAGGCTCATGAACTCCTTGCGCTGTGCGGCCATAAGCGCGACGAGCGAGTCTTTCTCCGCTGTCGCGTTTGCCACCTGCCTGTAAGTCCGCGCCGCCTGCGCGCTGCGGAAGTGCTCCCACTGCGTGTAGGTGAGCGAATCGCACACTTGGAAGCGGAAAGCGGCGCGTGGTGCGAAAGACCGGTCTCTTACCATTGTCCGCCTCTCGGAGTCTTGGACGTGCGAGGTGGGAGTCAGCTGCGGGTCTTGTGCGAGCGCCAACGCGTTTTGGATGTCAGCGGTGGAGCGTGCTGTGGAGCGGACCGGGATGGCAGACCAGTCAATCTCGTAGACCATGACGCTGTCGGTGCCAGCCACTTCGCGGTCGGAGGCGAACCATGCCCTGCCGTTGAACTCGTCGGGCATGAAGAGGAAGTCGTCGAAAGCCGAGTTGAAAGGCACACCCATGTTGACGGGCGACGAGAATGTGCGCGTCTCGGGGTCGTAGGTGGTTCGATATATGTCATAACCGCCCATTCCCCCGGGTCTGTCGGAGGCGAAGTAGACTGTCACGCCATCGGTCATGAGAACCGGCGTTATGTCATTCCATTCCCCATCGAGTCCTCTCAAAGCGGTCATGTCGCCCCACCCGCCAATGAGCTTCTCCATCTTCATCAGTCTTTCGAAGCCGTCTTCGGCGGGGAGTGAGAAATAGACGGCATCGGCGCGCTCGGTCATGTACATCACGCCGTCGGGGTCGATGTCCGACTGGAAGAATCGGGAGTTGGCGCAGACAGAGCCGCACTCCTTTCCGGCGGCATAGGCCTTGGTGACGGAGCGACGCGGCAGGCAAGTCTTACCCGCCACGCGGAGCCCGAATATTCTGCCCGCCAAGGCGACGGAAGATTGGCACTCGGCGTCGTAGCGCTCGGCAAGCGCGGCGAGGCTGTCCACCTTGCACGTCTGGCGGAACTTGGCGAGGGCCGACCTGGCCTGGTCATACTCACACTGCAGCTGGTAGGCTCGGCCTATGTAGAGGTTGGCGTCGGCCTTGCGGAACCCGCGGAGCTGGGCGAGGTGCAGACGGCGTAAAGCGTCATCGAGGTTTCGCCCGGTCATGGCCTCGGCTGCTCCGAAATAGAAATTGAACTTGGCGTCGCGGTCGTAGGCGTCGGCGCACGCGGCGAGCCGCTCACGAGCCTGGGCGTAACGGCCGCCATCAAAAAGGTCAACACCCTGGGCAAAGCCGGCCGAGCCTTGCGCGAGTGACGCCAAAGGCGCGACGGACAAGGCCAAGGCGGCCAGAGCGAGGCGCATATTGATGTTTTTCATTGACAATTTCTTTACTCTCTCTCGCAGGGATGTAAGGCATGCGTCATGCCCGCCCCCCTATTCGTAAGACAAGTGCGTCAGGACCCGCCTGTAGACAGACAGTATTTTGGACTTGGAGACGAAGCCGACATACCTCCGGTGGTCGACGACGGGGAGGTTCCACGCTCCAGTCTCCTCAAACTTGCCCATGACGGACTCCATGTTCTCGTCGAGGGCTATGAACGCGGGGGGTATGATCATAAGCTCGCGGACGAGCGTGGAGTCATACTTGGCATGGTCGAACATGATGGAACGGATGTCGTTGAGTGTCACTACGCCTATGAGCTCATCGCGGGCATTGACCACGGGGAAAATATTCCGCGCAGATTGTGCCACGAGCTTTACAAGTTGGCCGAGGGTGGCATCACCGCGGATCGGGGCGAAGTCCGTCTCGATGACCTTGTCGAGGTGCATGAGAGTGAGCACTGTCTTGTCGCGCTCGTGGGTAAGAAGCTCGCCCTTGTCGGCGAGAGGCTTGGTGTAAATGCTCTGCGGCTCGAAGAACGCCATGGTGACGTGTGCCAGGGTGGCGGTAATCATAAGCGGCAGCAGGAGCGAATAGCCGTTGGTGATCTCGGCGATGAGGAATATGGCCGTCATGGGCGCATGCATGACGCCCGCCATGACACCGGCCATCCCGACGAGGGTGAAGTTGGTCACCGGCAGCATCGTCCCGAAAAGGGTATTGAAGCCCTGTGCGAAGAAGAAGCCCGCCACGCCGCCCATAAAGAGCGAGGGAGCGAAAGTGCCTCCGACACCACCGGCACCTGTCGTGGCCGCCGTGGCGACCGTCTTGAACAGCAGGATGAGGAGAGCGAAAATGAGCACCCCGGACGAGGAGCGTCCCAAAATCACCTCGAGCGGTGAGCCGCTTATGAAATCGCCCACGCGGCCTTGGAGCAAGAGGCTGATGGTGGAATACCCCTCACCATAGAGGGGCGGGAGCAGGAAAATAAGCACGCCAAGGATTGTGCTGCCCACCAGCCACTTGGCCCACGAGTTCTTTATCTGCCCCATCTTGCCCTCGGTAAACCACATGGTCCGGGCGAAAAGCAAGGATATTAACCCGGTGAAAACTCCAAGGATGACGTAGAAGGGCAGGTTTGAGAGCTGGAAGTCGCTGATCCGGCTCATGGAGAACTCGACATCGTTGCCCATGAACCAATACGTGACGGCCGTCGATATGACCGCCGTGAGCATGAGCGGCACCATCGAGGCCATCGTAAGGTTAAGCATAAGAATCTCGAGCGTGAAGACGACGCCGGCTATAGGAGCCTTGAAGACGCCGGCTATGCCGCCCGCCGCGCCGCAGGCCATGAGGAGCGTTACGGTCTTATAGTCGAGCTTAAAAAGCCTTGCGATATTGCTGCCAATGCCGGCTCCGGTAAGCGCGATAGGCGCCTCGGCACCCACCGATCCGCCAAACCCTATGGTGAACGAGCTGGTGAGGACGGAAGAGAACACGTGGTGCTTAGGCAGTGAGCTGTCAGTCTGCGAAATGGCGTAAAGAATCTGGGTGATGCCGTGGCCGAGCTTGCCCTTGATGACGTACTTGACGAGTAGCCACGAGATGAGTATGCCGACGGCGGGGCTTATGAGGAAAAGGAGGTTGAAGTTGAGGTCGGAGAAGCTGTCGACGAGCGCCTTGACCCAAATGATGGCATGCTTGAGCGTGACGGCCGCGAGACCACTGATAATCCCTATAAGGATGCTGAGCAGGATGACGAAATAACGTTGGCCAATGCGGGCAATGACCCGTTGACTTGCGCAATCCGCCTTGGACTGCACCCTGCTAATCATGTTATCAATAAACGACATTACTATACAAGGGGAGGTACGCCGCGAAGATAGCAATCTTTTACCAAAGGAGGAGGGGGGTGCATTGTCCAGGCGAAGAGATACGCATGCGTTGACGTGAGCCCTCCGGCAAGGGCATCAAAAAAAGCCCAATGGCCGGCCGCGGAACACGCCCCACAGCCCGAGAGGCAAGTCGAAACAGCCCAAATTAGGCTATATTCGCGCCAAGAAACACTATGCAAAGCCCGAACCAAAACACAAAGGCCGGCAGTTTCGCCATGTACAAGCTGCCTGGCTCACCGACATGCCACTCCATACGCACGGAGCCAGAAGAGCTGCCCGACACGGCCGCGATGGACGGGCGCGACGGCTTCATACTCGCCCCTTTCGCAGAGTCCGCCGCCACGCCAATCCTAATTTTTGCGGGAGAGGAAGAGACATTCCCGCCCCCAACCGCCGGCCGCCAGACCCGGAGGCCGCCAGACCCGGGACGGACCGCCGATGCGCAAGCCCGGGCGGCATATGGAGACGCCTTCCGCGCATTGCACTCCATGCTGGAGCGGAAAGAGCTGAACAAAGTGGTGCTGGCGCGGAGCCGCACCATGCCGCAAGACCTGCGAGCCGAGGCCGAAGAGATATTCTACAGCGCCTGCCGCGAGAACGAGAACGGCTACGTGGCGATAGCGGCGACCCCCAAAAACGGCATATGGCTGACCATAACCCCCGAACTCCTGACAATGCGAGACGGGGAGACGATGAAGACCATGGCCCTGGCGGGCACCATGAGCCCTGGGGAGTGCGAGAAGCGCGGATGGAGCGAAAAGAACAAAAGGGAGCAGGGTGTCGTGTCGAACTACATAATGTCGACCCTCGCGCCATTGGCCAAGAACATACAGACCGACGGAGGGCTCACCTTGACCACACGCGGACTGGCCCACCTGCAGACAAAGTTCACGTTCACGCCCTGCGATGGGATCAAGACGAGCGACGTCGTGTCGGCCCTGCACCCCACGCCAGCCGTGTGCGGAATGCCCAAAGACTCCGCCCTGCGCGCCATCCTGACGACGGAGCGCTGCCGCCGCGAATATTACAGCGGCTACTCCGGCCCCATAAGAGCGAATGGCGACGCTTCGCTTTACGTGACGCTGAGGTGCGCAAAAATAAGCGAAGAAGGCTGGACACTGTACGCCGGCGGCGGTCTGATGCCCGAAAGCACGGAGCAGGACGAATGGGACGAGACGGAGGCCAAGATGGAGGCTGTAAAGGCCATCATAACGCAAAAATGACACCATGTTCAGCAACATAAAGGCAGTCAACATACTAACCGTCATCCTGCAGGCACACGGCGTGCGCCATGCGGTGCTGTGTCCCGGCAGCAGGAACGCCCCCATATGCCATAATCTGGCGGCGACGGGCACTATAGAGTGCCACCCGATAACCGACGAGCGATCAGCAGGGTTCTACGCCATAGGTTTGAGCCAGGCACACGATCAGGAGCCCGTTGCGGTGTGCGTCACGAGCGGCTCCGCGATACTCGACGTGAGCCCCGCCGTGGCCGAGGCCTATTACCAGCGGACGCCGCTCATAGTCATAGCCGCCGACAGGCCCGCGGCCCTCATAGGCCAGTTGGACGGCCAGACGATGCCGCAGGCGGGCGCGCTCGGCTCCGTAGTCCGCAGAGCGGTGTCATTGCCCGAAGGCGAGACCGACGAGGACCTGTGGTACGCCAACCGCCTGGTAAACGAGGCCATGATGGACGCGATGAGCGGCGGGCGGGGGCCTGTGCTCATAAACGTCCCACTACACGAGCCGCTCTACCAGTTTGACGAGGCCGCCCTGCCCGAGCAGCGTAAGGTTACGCGCATAGAGTCATCGTTGCCCGCCGGGAGCGACCTGCTGCCGCGAATGGTGCGTGAGGCGGAGAGACCCATGATGGTTATAGGCCACACAAACGAAAAGATAGACGCCTCGACACTAAACGGCGTCGCGGTCCTGATGCCAGTGTTCGCAGAGTCGATATCATCAGTGGGTGGAAGCGCACTAAACGAGTGCGCCTACGCGCTAAGGCGCAGCTTGGTAGAAGATGGCGACTCGTACGCCCCGGACTTGGTGATATACGCCGGCGGCACCCTGGTGGGCAAGGAGACTAAAGCGTTTTTCAGGGGGTGCGAAGGATGCGCCACAGTTCAGATAAGCCCCGACGGCGAGCTTCACGACGTTTTCAAGAACACCACAATGGTGATACGTTGCTCGCTTGGCGACGCTCTGCGCAACCTGAGCGGGAAAGCGGAGGAGGGCGAAAGCCCCGATGATGACGGAGAGAAGTGTAAGAGACGCAAAGAGTTTACCAGGCGATGGGCCGCTCTGGAGCAATCGATTCGCCAGACATGCCAAAGACCGGCGACGCGCTTCTCGCAGCTACAAGTAGTTCAGCGGTTCGCCGGTCAAGTGAGCCAAGTGGGGAACAGCTCGGCGGTCCGTCTGGTGTGCCTGGCCCAGCGCAGGCATGCGTTTTGCAACCGCGGGATAAACGGCATAGACGGTTCGCTATCCACGGCCGCAGGCTATGCCGCCGGACAACCCAAAGACGGACACAGCCTGTGCGTCATAGGCGACCTGAGCTTCTTTTACGACCAGAACGGGCTGTGGAACAAAGGCGTGGACGGCAGGTTGCGGATATTGCTGCTGAACAACGGCGGAGGGGGCATATTCAGCCGATTTGAGGGCCTAAAAAAGAGCCCGGCGAGAAGCAGAATAGTAATGGCGCGCCACGACACGACCGCGCAAGGCATATGCGTGCAAAACCACGTAGAGTACCGCCAAGCGCGCGACATGGGCGAAGTGGAGCAAGCAATAAGCTGGCTGACGGAGGACTACGCAGACAACACATCAAAGCGGGCCCGTCTGCTGGAGGTGCTCACGGACATAGACGAAGACGCCAAGGCGTTAAAAGAACAATATGAACTCATAGATAAAAAAACATGGCAAGAGACTGGAAAACCATAGAGGGCTTTGACTTCAAAGAGATCCTCTTCGAGGAGTGGAACCACATAGCCAAAATAACGATAAACCGCGAGCGATGGCGCAACGCATTCACGCCTCGGACGACGTGGGAGATGAGCCAGGCGCTGAGCTACTGCCGCGAATGCCAGTCAGTCCGCGTAGTGATACTGACCGGGGCCGGTAATGTGGCTTTCTGCGCCGGTGGCGACATGAACGTGAAAGGCCGCGGCGGATACGTTGGCTCCGACGGGGTGCCGCGTCTTAACGTCCTCGACGTCCAGATGCAAATACGCCGCCTGCCCAAGCCAGTCATAGCCATGGTGAACGGCTTCGCCATAGGCGGCGGTCACGTGCTCCACGTGATGTGCGACCTCAGCATAGCGAGCGAGAACGCCATTTTCGGCCAGACAGGGCCGCGGGTGGGCAGTTTCGACGCCGGCTTCGGAGCCTCTTACCTGGCGCGCATAGTAGGTCAAAAGAAAGCGCGGGAGATATGGTTCTTGTGCAATAAATATTCGGCGGCCGAGGCCCTCGAGATGGGACTCGTGAACAAGGTGGTGCCCATAGACCAACTGGAGGACGCATGCGTGGAGTGGGCGGAGCGCATGATGGAGCACTCGCCCCTCGCCTTGCGAATGATAAAAGCAGGGCTCAACGCGGAACTTGACGGGCAGGCGGGAATACAGGAGCTGGCTGGCGACGCCACAATGCTCTATTACACAATGGACGAGGCGCAAGAGGGCGGGCACGCTTTCCTGGAAAAAAGGAAGCCCGACTTCGACAAGTACCCGCAGTTCCCATAACACAGGGACTTGCTTGGCACCCCTTACTCGGACACACCTTCTCATGTAACGACAGGCATGCTTCACACATCCATAGAGCGGCGGACGCTGACGTTCAAGCGCCCGGCCACCACGAGCCGCGGCACATATGACACGCGGACGATACGCCTAATAAGAATAACAGACGACGACGCCCCCGGAGTCGAAGGCGTGGGCGAATGCTCGCCCCTGCCCGACCTCTCGTGCGACGCCATGAGCGACAGCGACATGGACATGCTTCTCGTCTGCGCATGTGACGACCTTTGCCAAACGGGCCGCATAGACCGCGACGCGCTGCGCCCCTACCCCTCCGTCTTGTTTGGCCTCGAGAGCGCCATGTGGCAGTTGCGGCGCGGCGGCTCGCCGATATTATCAGACACCCCGTTCGGACGGGGCGAGAGCGGCATCCCCATAAACGGCCTCGTCTGGATGGGTGCATTCGACGAGATGATGCACCGTATGCAAGAGAAGGTGAGGGCGGGCTTCAAATGCGTGAAGATTAAGATAGGCGGCATAGACTTCGAGCAAGAAGTGCAGATCCTAAGCGCATTGCGCAGCTGCTTCGGCAAGAGCGAGATAGAGCTCCGCCTTGACGCCAACGGGGCGTTCACGCCCGCCGACGCGCCGAACAGGCTCGACACCCTGGCCAAATATGACATACACTCCATAGAGCAGCCCATAAAGCAAGGCCAGTGGGACGAGATGGCCAAACTCTGCGCCTCGTCGCCCATCGACATAGCCCTTGACGAAGAGCTGATCGGCGTGAACACGCCGGAGCTCAAAGACGAGCTGCTGGACAAGATACGCCCCCGCTACGTGGTGGTGAAACCCACACTCCACGGCGGCCTGAGCGGCGCGAAAGAATGGATAGACAAGGCTCGGGAGCGCGGCATAGGCAGCTGGGTGACGAGCGCACTCGAAAGCAACGCGGGGCTCAACGCCATAGCCCACTTCGCCGCCGAGGTCTACGGCCCCGACTTCGCGATGCCGCAAGGGCTCGGGACAGGGCAGCTGTTTACCGAGAACATCGACATGCCCATCCGCATCGACGGGCAAAGACTATTCGTCTGCACCAAGGAATAAGTCGCGGGGGTATATGGATTTAGAGACATTCATTGCCGAATGGCGTTCCGACAGCCCTGTGGTGAGCGTCCACACAAGCGGCTCGACGGGCGCGCCGAAGCTGATGATGGCGGAGAAAAGCCGCATGGCCGCGAGCGCAAAGATGACATGCAACTTTCTGGGGCTCAGAGAGGGCGACTCGGCCCTGCTATGCATGCCGCTGGACTACATAGCGGGCAAGATGGTGGTGGTACGCGCACTGACGCGCGGTTTGCGCCTGGTGAGCGTGGCTCCATCGGCGCGCCCGTTCAAAGAATTGACGGAGCCAACCGACTTTGCGGCCCTGACTCCCATGCAAGTGTTCGAGACTCTAAAAAACGAGCGGGAGCGTGACCTCCTGATGCACGTCCGGCAACTGATTATAGGAGGCGGGGCCATAACCACCGACATGGCCATGGTACTCAAAGGATTCCCTAACGGAGTATGGAGCACGTATGGCATGACGGAGACCTTGTCTCACATAGCGATGAGACGACTTAGCGGTCCGACCGCAAGCGAGTGGTACACGCCGATGGACGGGGTGAGCGTCTCGACCGACAGCCGCGGACGCCTTACCATAGACGCACCGACCGTCTGCCCGACAACACTCACGACTAACGATTTGGCCCAAATAGACCACGCGCCAGGCTACGCACGTTTCAGAATACTCGGACGGGCGGACAACACTATATGCTCAGGCGGAATAAAAATACAAGCCGAAGAGGTCGAGAGGCTTCTGGAGCCTTATATAGACGCCCCATACGTGGTAACGTGGCTTCCTGATGAAAAACTGGGACAGGCCGTGGCCCTCGTGATAGAAGCCAAGGACGGCCCTAAGGACGTAGACAAGATTAAAGAGACCTGCCGGGCGGTGCTGCCCAAATATTGGGCGCCCAAAGTCGTAATGACAACGAGTGAAATACCGAGGACGGAAACGGGCAAGCTCAAACGCAATTTTTTACAAAATACCAGTCAAAAACAGTAGAATAAGGAAGACATGTGGCATATAAAAAGATTCTCGGAACTCACGACAGACGAGCTGTACGCACTGCTTCGCATCCGTAGCGAAGTCTTCATCGTTGAGCAGAACGCCGTCTATCAAGACCTGGACGGTGACGACCAAGCCGCCATACACCTGTGGAAGACGGAAGGCGGCCGCATAATATCAATGGCGCGCGTAACCCCCGCCGGCAAGCACCTGCCCGAAAACTCTATAGGACGCATAATAACCACAGAGCGTGGCAAAGGGCTGGGCCTTGAGCTTGTCCACAAGGCCTTAGAAGTGGCTCAAAAAGAGTTTGGAGCCGAGCGCATATTGATACAAGCTCAGCTCCAGGCCAAAGGTTTTTATGAGAAGGTCGGTTTCGTGGCCCAATCGGAGCCATATATGCACGAAGGGCTTCAGCACCTTGACATGACGTACACCTACGAAAATGCGGACGAGTAGGCCTCGTCAGAACGAATATTTAAACGCGATTGAGAAATTCTCCTTGACTTGGAAATGGTCGCTCTCATTATCGAAATATCTGAGCTCGACAAGGAAGCGC
>SFOL01000047.1 GCA_004552385.1 Bacteroidales bacterium
GGTGCTGTACAATATGTGTAAGGTGCAATTTGTACTAAAATCAGGCAGAGCTGATCATAACATAATCAATAAAATTGAAATAAGCAAAGCAGAAAAAGACGCAGAAGATGTGATGGAAGTAATGAGAGCAGCCTGATTAAATAGCAAAAGAGAACCATAATAAAATAGCATTATGGTTCTCTTTTGAAAAGAACATCAGCTTTTTGCGTTAGGACTTCCAACATTGTCGTGATATCAGAATCCAAGCGAACTGCTTGATAATAAAAAGCCGAGCCGCAGAAGAGGGGACTCCTGCAGCTCGGCTTGAATATGACAGGCGAAGACGCCCGGCGCGTGAAGAAATGCGCGGACTACTCCTCGTCAGGGATGTCGTTGGCCATGGTGTGGTAGACATTCGTGACATCCTCGTCCTCCTCAAGCTTAGCGAGGAGCTTGGCGACGCCAGAAACCTCGTCGTCAGCCAAAGTCTTGGTGTCGTTGGGGATGCGCGTGAACTCGGCCGTCACAATCTCGAAGCCGTTGTCCTCAAGATATTTCTGAACGGCGGCAAAGCTCTCGTATTCAGCGTAGATGTTGATCTGGTCCTCCTCCTCGTCAAGGAAGACCTCCGAGACGCCGAGGTCGATGAGCTCGAGCTCAAGCTCCTCGAGGTTGACGCCCTCTTTGTTCTTTACGACGAAGTGGCTCTTGTGCTCAAACATGAAAGCTACGCTGCCAGACGTGCCGAGAGTGCCCCCGAGCTTGGTGAAGTAGCTGCGGATGTTGGCGACTGTGCGGTTGGTGTTGTCGGTGGCAGTCTCGATGAGTATCGCAACGCCATGGGGGCCGTAGCCCTCGTAGACCATTTCCTTGTAGTCCGCCTGGTCCTTGCTGCTTGCCTTTTTGATGGCGCGCTCAATGTTCTCCTTAGGCATGTTCTCTGCCTTGGCGTTCTGAATGACGGCTCGGAGCTTAGAATTGGAATGGGGATCGGGTCCGCCAGCCTTGACGGCTATGACGATCTCTTTGCCAATTCGAGTAAAAGTCCTGGCCATATTGCCCCATCGCTTCATCTTGCGGGCCTTACGGTATTCAAACGCTCTTCCCATATATCTACAGGTTTCTGTGTATGTTAGGTTATAATCTTATGTCTTAAATGTCAGGATGAGTGCCGCCCCCCTTAGATGTATCCTTGCTTCATAAGCTCGTCTTCGACCTGTTCAAGCTCGGCGTAGAACTCCTCGCCGTATTTGGCTATGAGCGGCTCTCGCAAGAAGCGGAAGACTGAGACACCGGTTTTCTCGCCGAGTTCCAAAGCAGGCTTGCAGACTCCCCACTCGTGAAAGTTTAGGGCTTCGCCACGCCTCAGTTTTGAGACGCGGATGGGGTAGAGGTAGCACGATATGGGCTTGCGCCACTTCGTCTTTCCGGCTCGGAAGGCCTTCTCGATGGCGCAGGTCCACGTCCCGTCCTCCTCATGATTGGAGTATACGCATTCGCAGCCCCTGATGATAGGCGTGACGAGGTCGCCGTCGGAGTCGACCACCCACAATCCCTGCCTCTTTATCTCATCCCGCTCCTCCGCGGAGAGATAGGGCTCGACTTCGGGGTAGACCTCCTCAAGCTTTTCGATCTCGTCCTCCTCAAGAGGAGCGCCTGAGTCGCCATCATAACAGCATGTGCCTTTGCACTTTGAGATGTCGCATACGAATTTGCGCCTGAAAATCTCCGTGCTGATGACTTTGCCGTCGATCTCGATCATCATTGTGGTGATCCTGTGTCGGGGTCGTGTAAGAAGAAAGCTCTTAGCCTGCTAAGACTTGGAAGACTTGGACTTGAGTGCAGGCACGCCGTCATCGATGCCGCTTTCGGATCCGTCTCCGACGAGGATTCGTCCGCAATACTCACAGACGATGAGTTTTTTGTGCTGGCGGATGTCGAGCTGCCTCTGTGGCGGGATGTGGTTGAAGCATCCGCCGCAGGCGCCTCGCTTAACTGTGACGACGGCGAGCCCGTTATGAGCGTTACCGCGGATGCGGTAGAAGGCGTTGAGCGATCGCTCGTCAATGTTCTTGCTGATTTCGGCCGCCTGCTTCTCGAGGCTCTCCTCCTCTTGCTGAGTCTCGGCCACGATGGTGTCGAGTTCAGCCTTTTTGCCCTCGAGGTCTCCGCGCCTCTCCTCGATGCGCACCTTTGCCTCTTCGAGGAGTTCCTGCTTGTGGTGTATTTCGGCCGTGAACTCTTTAATTCTTTTCTCGCTGACCTGCTTGTCGAGGTCTTGATATTCTATTTCCTTGGAGATGGCATCGAACTCGCGGTTGTTGCGCACCGTCTGCTGCTGCTCCTGGTACTTCTTGATCTGTGCGTCGGCCTCTTTGATTTTGTTCTTGTGTTCGACGACCAGGGCGTTGAGCTTCTTGATCTCCTCGTTGAAGTTCTCAACTCGGGTCTCCAGTCCGGCAATCTCGTCTTCAAGATCCTCCACCTCGAGGGGCAGCTCGCCTCGCATAGTGCGGATCTTGTCAATCTTGCTGCTCACCAGCTGGAGGTCGTAGAGAGCCTTGAGTTTCAGCTCGATGGGCATCTCTTTGACGGTCTTTTGTTCGCTTGCCATATTAATCTTCTTAGTAGTATTTTATGGGGTTAGCTTCCCTGCTTAATTCGTAGCGGGCAAAATTAGCTAATTTTCTTGTTAATATGCCCTTAAAAACGCACTTCGTAATTTTTTCGCTCTCGTAGTGGCCGATGTCGACGATCATCACGTCTTGCGCAGCGTCGGCCATCTGGTGGTATTTGACGTCGGCCGTTATGTAGGCGTCGGCCCCCGCTGCCCCCGCTGCGGGAATGAATTCGGCTCCCGAGCCGGTGCAGATGGCCACTCGCCTGACGGTGTGGCGCCGTCCGGCGTAGCGGATGGACTGGCACCCGAGCCGCGTCTTGACGGCTTCGAGGAAATCTGCCACGGGCAAGTCGGACTCGAGATCTCCCACCACGCCGTAGCCGACCGTGGGGTCGCTGTTCAAGAGCGGCAGCACGTCGATCGCCGGCTCCTCATAAGGGTGTTCCGCCACGATGGCCTCGCGCACCTTGCGGGCGAGCCTGCGGGTGCATATAGCCTCAACGCGGTCCTCGGCCTCGAAATGCAGCTTGCCGATGCTCCCGGCGAAGGGGTGCGCCCCCGGCTGAGCTTGATATTGCCCCGTGCCGGAGCCGGCCCAAGAGCAGTGGCTGTAATTGCCGACGTGGCCAGCCCCGGCGGCCGACATGGCGTCGGCCACGGCCTGCGAGCTGGCTGGCGGGACGTAGGTGACGATTTTGCACAAGGCTCCATCTTCCGCAGCGAGCACGCTCAGGCCGCTCAGTCCAAGCAGCCTGGCCACGGAGCCGCTCGTGCCCTCGACGCTCTTGTCGGCGGGCGTATGGAAGGCCGCGAGGCTGATGCCGAGTTTTATGGCTTTGATGACGGCTCGCTGCTCGGCCGTGGCCCCGGTCAGCCTCTTGAGGCCGCGGAACATTATGGGGTGGTGCGCCACGACGAGGTTGCACCCGAGCTCCGCGGCCTCGCCGACCACTTCCTCTGTCAGGTCCACCGCGAGCAGGACGCCTTTTAACGGGTCCGAGGCGTCGCCGACGAGGAGGCCGCTGTTGTCCCACCCGTCTTGCGTCGATAGCGGGAAGACCTCGTCAAGAGCCTTGACGGCGTCGGCCACTGTGTATGTCATGTCGCTCATAAGTATTTGTTGATCTCGACCAGCATCGCGCGCACGTTTGCAAGGCGCGCCAGGGCCTCGGCCTTGATGGCTATGTCGTCATGTGCCAGTAGCGACTCCGCGTCTCCTGTCGCCGCGTCTTCGGTCTTCGGCGGGCGGCCCACGGGGGCGGGTCGTCTGGGTACGAACTTTTCAGCCTCGAGTTTGGCTCTTGCGCCTTGGAGCGAGAACCCGCACTCCTTGACGAGGTAGTGTATCTTCCTGAGGTTGGTGAGGTCGCGCCGGGTGAAGAACCTGTTTCGCTTCTTGTTTCTGTGGGGCTTGATGATGTCGGCGAACTCGTTGGCCCAGTACCTGACGCAACTGACGTTGACTCCGAGGGTCTCGGCCACTTCTCCTATGCCGTAATATACCTTATTATTATCCATTTGCGCCGTGGGGTTCATTTGTCGTCTGGCAGATCATCGTTGACGAAGTCGAAGAGCGACGGCAGCGGCTCGCAGACCTTCCGTTGGCTGACGGGGTCGGGCACGCAGTCGTCTTCGGGGAAGAGGCACGTGTGCCTGTCGATGAGCTTTTTGCGGACGAAGCGTATGGCCCCCTCGCGGATGACGGAGGCCCTGGATCGCTCGCCGAACATGGCACAGTACTCGTCAATGGCGGCAAGCTCCACGTCGCTAAGGGTGATGCTGACGGTGTTTCGCCTGGAGCCGAGAGCGCTTATGTTTTTTTTCTTGTGCGTCATAGTATCGCGTCTGCCGCTTCCGCAATCAGAGTTAGGGGCGCGAGAGCAGAATGGCACTGAAGCACGCCTTGCGCGAATATAGCTCATTTTCGGCATATTGCATTATTTACAATCCACTTAGGCTCACTCCGGCACCGATAGCGGCGGTGGGTGTGGGGCGTAGCGATTGAGCCCGCAGGCGGCGGAGGCCGCCACCTGCCCGTGTTATTGGGCTTGAAATCTTAAGTTGTGGCAAAACAGCATCCGTTTATGTTTTTTTAACGCATTTTTCTCCCGTCTACAGTTCATTAAGTTCAAACAAGACTTAAATTTGCACCGTCTTCAAACGACAAAGAAACGATTACAACATTAATCAAATAAACTATTATGAAGAATCTGTTTGCTATCGCAGCTGTTGCTGCTATGCTCGTTGCTTGCGCAGGCAACAACGCTAACACTGAGAACACTGAGGCTGAGGCTCCCGCATGCTGCAAGGACAGCGCCGCTGCTTGCCAGGACACCACCGCAGCTTGCCAGGACACCACCGCAGCTGCTGCTGACACCACCGCAGCTGTCGCAGAGTAATTTGCGAGAATGTCGGGCTCACCTGTATAGAGCCTAGAACCATACATACAGAAAGTCAGGTCGTCGGACGCTCGTTCCGGCGACCTGACTTTTTATTTGTCGGCATTATTTCATATCTTTCGGACACTTGCGAAACACTTTTAGCTTAATGCGAAACGACAAGAGCAAAGCGGCGAAGCGCGTCACTGCCTCCGCGGCGGCCATGGTGCTGTTCGTCATGTGCGACTCATCGTGTCACGCCCAAGTGACCCCGACGTCAGAGGTTGACGCTGAGCCGACGGAGCTCGGGGAGACTCTGCCGCCGGCTATTGAGGGGAAAATGGGGCTGAGCGCATTCGCCATACGTAAAGAAGCCGCTTGCTCTCCCAAAGACTGCGGCCTCACGACCATCCTGAGCGACGGCTCCGCGGCGTGGACAGCCACGTTCCACTCAACTGGCGCCACAAGCATGAGCCTGGAGATCGACAGCGAGCCCCTGCCGGCTGGGGGTGAGCTGACCGTGTGGGGAGACGGCGAGGCGATAAGGGTGAGCGCTGAGACAGGCGTAACCCCGATAGTGGATGGCGAGAGCATTACTATTCAATATACGGGGCCGGCTGACGGGCTGAGCCGTTTCGCGGTGTCGGCCGCCAACTGCGGCTTCAGGCGTATCGGGCCGTCGACGCGAGGCAACAAGGCCCTCGGCTATGGCGACTCGCAAAACTGCGAGGTGGGCGCGGCGTGCAACGGGTCGGCGGACGACGCGCGGAGGGGCGTGTGCCGCCTGATAATAAACAACAGGAACGTGGGCACCGGCACACTGATAAACAACACAGCGCAAGACCGCGCGCCGCTCGTATTGACATCAGCCCACGTGGTGGCGGGCAACACACTGCGCTCGTGCACTGCCCTTTTTGGGTTCGAGGAGCCGTTATGTCATGCGGACGGATATTACGTGGACGGCACTGACGAGATTGAGGGAGCGGACCTGGTGGCTTTTGACGCCGCCACGGACATGGCCGTAGTGCGTCTGAGCCGGGCTCCAGGCATGGCCTGCTCGCCATACTGGGCGGGCTGGAGCAAAAGCCTGACCACGGGCAGCCCGCTGACATGCGTGCACCACCCCAACGGCGACGTGAAGAAAGCCTCGACTGCCGCCAGCGCGACGCCGGGCACGACATATAAGACGAACGACAAGAATGCGACAGGTGGAGCATTCAAGAGCGGTATCTTCTGGAACGTTGGCGCATGGGTCGCAGGCGCCACTGAGGGCGGCTCGTCGGGCAGCGCGCTGCTGAACTCGGACGGGCTCGTGATAGGTGCGCTGTCGGGCGGAGAAGCCAGCTGCCGAAGCCCGAAGAACGACTGGTTCTGGATGCTGAGCGAGGCCTGGGACGCGTCATCTGACGGATACGCCACGCTCGGCAATACGCTCGACCCGGGCGGACTGGGGCTCACGAGCCTGGAAGGAATAGGCGGTGTAAAGACAAAAGGCGGATGCACCAAGACACTCATGACATATGACCCGCGCGGAGACGTGGCCGACGAGCAAGAGAAACTCAGCGCCAACGTGGCAGAGCTGGCGCAAGGAGTGACCTCGCCCGCCCCGGGCCAAGAGATATCCATATGGGCCATAAGGCTATATTCGACAGGCGACTTCGAGTCGTCAAACAGCAAAGCGACCGTAAGCGCGGGCATCAGCACAAGCCTCGGCACGGAAGTCCGACGCGCAGCGGCGGCACCCGTCGGAACGATAGGCACGGAGAGGGCGGCCGACTTCGTTTTTGACACGCCTGTCGTCATCTCAGCCGCAGACAACTTCTTTGTGAGGATATCGCTTGGAAACGCCATGAGCGAAGACTACTTGACCCTTGCCACTCAAAAAAGTGACAACGGGGCTGATAGCGTGTTCGCTTGGCAAGACGGCGAGTGGAAGCCGCTAAACGGCATAGCACTGGCCATCGACATAATATACACCCAAGGAGAGGACACGGCCCAGAACGAGATTAAGGCAGGCGACTTGAGGATAAGATGCCGCGACGGCGTGGCCACACTAACAGGCGAAGCGATGGGGTGCATCGACGTCTTCAGGCGCGACGGGGTAAAAGTGTGGCACCGCGACGCCAAAGGACGCACGGAGGTGGAGATAGACCTGTGCGGCAAGGCGACAGGCGTGTACCTGATAAGGGCGACGTGTCTGAGCGGGCGAGAAAAAACATTTAAAGTGGTGAACATATAAGCACAACTCACACATATGCACATATCAATAAAGCGTATAACAGCCCTGGCCATGACAGGCGCAGCGGCAATAGGCATAATGACGTCTTGCGGAGGAAAGGACAACTTGAAAGTGTCTATCGAAACCCCATACGGCACAATGAAGGCCGTGCTCTATGACGACACCCCGCTCCACCGCGACAACTTCATAAAACTTGTGCGCGAAGGGGCGTACGACTCCCTGCTCTTCCACCGCGTCATCCGCGGATTCATGATACAGGGCGGCGACCCCACATCGGCTCACGCCCCTAAAAACCAAAAGTTGGGCGAAAACAGCATTGGCGAAGACATCAAGGCGGAGATAGTATACCCCGCCCACTATCACAAGCGCGGAGCCCTTGCCGCGGCCAGGGCGAGCGACGCGACAAACCCCGAGCGTAAATCAAGCGGAAGCCAATTCTACATTGTGCAGGGCTCAGTGCAGACACCCGGCGCACTTGACGAGGCGGAGACAATACACAACAACAAAGCGCGGGTGAAAGTATATCGCGACATAATGAAGTTCTACGCCGACTCGCTCCAACAATTGCAGAACGAAGGCAAGGCACAGGAGCTGAGCGACATGCAGATTCGCATAATAGAGAAGGTGGAGGAGGTGGCTCAGGCCAAGGGCGAGCTGATGACCTACCCGCCCGACGTGCGCGAAGTGTATGAGACGCGGGGTGGTGCGCCACATCTGGACACTGAATACACAGTGTTTGGCGAAGTGTATGACGGGCTTAACGTAATAGATTCAATAGCCTCGGTGGCCGTGATGGCGCCGTCTATGCGGCCAGGCAAAGACATATGGATGGTTATTAAAGAGATAGAGGATTAAACTCTCGGATCAAAGAAAAAAACGATGACACACAAGACGCTGGCAACAGTAATGGCCATTGCGCTGAGCGTGATATTGGCGACAGGCACGCAATGCGCAGCGCAGAGCAGGAGGTTCGAGATCGTCACCAACATGGGCACAATGCGCGGAATGCTCTACGACGCGACCCCGGGACACCGTGACGCCTTCATCAAACTGGCCAAAGAAGGCCATTTTGACGGCACACTCTTCTACAGGGTGGTCAAGAACTTCGTAATCCAAGGCGGCTCGTCAGACAGTCGCGACGCCAAGCCCGGCCAACACATAGGCTACGGCGACGACGCCGTGAACATAGACAGCGAGTTCACCCCCCAATGCTACCACAAGTTCGGAGCACTCTGCGCCCCGCGCCAACCGGACAAAGTAAACGTGTTCAAGACATCGGACGTAAGCCAGTTCTACATTGTCCGCGGGCAGGTGTATACCGAAGACTACCTGACTAAATATGAGAAGAGTATAAACAACCCTATCAAAAACGGGCTCTATAAACTCTACTACACTCCATACAAGCCAGAGCTCGACGCCCTAAAGCAGACTGACCCAGCGGAATGGAAACGGCGCATGAAAGAGATCAAAGACCGCATAGACATGGAGTACAGAATATCAAAGTATAAGGAATTCACCGCCCGACAGCGCGCCGACTACACCAGCATAGGCGGAGCGCCCCAGTTGGACGGCGAATACACGGTGTTTGGCGAGATAACAGAGGGGCTTGACGTGCTCGTGAAGATAAACAACCTTAGCGTAGACGCCAACTCGCGCCCGCACAAAGACGTCCGCATGACGGTAAGGATTCTATAGGCAAGTCCAACACATCAAGAACGGGGAATATGGCACACAAGAGAAAGGCAGACCTGCCGAAGCCGATTGTCGTGAAGCAAAACGAAGACACGCTCGTCAGGCTCGAAAAAGTGGAGCCGCCAAACTGGTGGACCGGAATGACCTGCCCAAACGTGACACTGATGCTGCAAGGACGGAACGTAGGCCTGACCCGCCCGCGCATGTCGGCGAACGGGGTGACGGTGACCAGCGTCAGGCAGACGGACAGCGTCAACCACCTTTTCGTCGATCTGGCAATAGGCCCTGAGGCGGAACCCGGCGCATACGGTATAGAACTGCACATGGGGAACGCCACGGTGGCTAAAATCGACTACGAGCTAAAGAAGCGGCAGACACGGCAGCGCACGAGTTGCGGGGTCACAAGAGAAGACTCCATATACCTGGTCATGCCAGACCGTTTTGCGCAAAAAGCCGGATGCGGCACAGACGAGCGCACAAGGGAGAAAATAAACCGGAAGCTCTCCCGCGGCAGACACGGGGGCAACCTTGGCGGGATAAGACAGCACGTTGACTACCTGCACGCGCTCGGGGTGACCGCGCTATGGCTCACCCCCGTGGCGACAAACGACATGGACCAAGACAGCTTCCACGGCTATGCCGCCACAGACTATTACGGCGTAGACCCGCGCCTCGGCACGATAGACGACTACAAGCAACTGTCGGCCAGCCTGTCGCAATGGGGCATAAAGCTGATAATGGACATCGTGGTGAACCACTGCGGCACACGCCACCCCTGGATGCTTGACGCGCCGGGGTCCGGGTGGTTCAACGACTGGGAGTGGAAACCGGAGCTGACGAACTACCGCCCGGGGGTGGCGACAGACATACACGCCTCGCAATATGACAAGAGGCGAACCATAGAAGGATGGTTTGACCAGACGATGGCGGACCTCAACATGGCCAACCCACTGGTGCAAGACTACATGTCTCAAATGGCCATATGGTGGGTTGAAACGGTGGGACTGAACGGGTTGCGCATCGACACATTCCCCTATTCCGACGCTGAAGGCCTGCGCCACTTCACGAGCCGCATAAAGCTTGAGTACCCTGAATTGGCCATAATAGGCGAGACTTGGGTGAGCGACGCGGCAAAGCTCGCGCCATGGACTCGGACCGGGCTGACATCGGCAATGGACTTCCCGACCCAAGAAGCCATGACACGCGCTTTTACGGAGGACTTCGCCTGGGGCGCCGGAGCCAACAGACTGTATGACGCCATAAGCAACGACCACATCTACCACAAGCCTGAGAATCTGATGACCTTTGGCGACAACCACGACACCGGCCGCCTGCTGACGAGACTCGGCAACGACACCGCGGCTCTGAGACTCGCCATGGCGTTCCTGCTGACCACGCGCGGAATCCCGCAAATATACTATGGCACAGAGATGCTCATGGATGGCGAAAGCGCGACCGACGACGCCAATATAAGGCGCGACATGCCTGGCGGATGGGACGGCGACAAAGAGGACTGGTTCGCATTGGCGCAAGAGAGAGACCCTGACAAAAAACTGACGGCGAAGCAGAAAGAGCGTAGAGAAATGTTCGACTACACAAGCCGGCTTCTAAAATTCAGGCGTCGCAGTCAAGGGATAAGCAATGGAGAGTTGACACACTTCCTGCCTACGGAAAACGTCTACACGTACATAAGGCACTGCCACGGCGGCGCGGGGGGAAGCGGAGACACCGTGATGGTTGTGCTGAACCTTGAGAGGAAGCGCGCCTACCTGAACATAGAGCGTTTTGCAGAGATAACAGGGGATGCGTTGACTGGCGTGGACATTTTGACAGGCCGCAGATATGAGGGCTCCAGGCGCATTGCCGTGCCGCCACGGACGGCGCTCGTGATAGACGTGGCGGTGAACGCGCAGAAAAGGGAGCAGATGCGGCATTAACCAAAATGGGCGACGATGGGCGGCACTAAATACCACACATTTGCTATTCCACAGAGCCGCGAGCCGACATATATTTGCAATATCAAAAAAAGAACAAGATGTGTGGCCCACAAGCCAAACACGCACAGAGGAAAAAAAAACGGTAAAAAGATACACAACATGGCAAAGATTGCACAGAAACTGACGGACCTGATCGGCAACACGCCACTCATGCAGGTCAACCGATTTATGGAGGCTAAAGGCGCACAGGCCAACCTGATAGCCAAGCTCGAATACTTCAACCCTCTGGGCAGCGTGAAAGACCGCATAGCCTTCGCCATGATAGAGGCCGCGGAGCAGGCGGGCAAACTGAAGCCAGGCGCCCTTATCATAGAGCCGACCTCCGGCAACACCGGCGTAGGACTCGCATTCGTGGCCACCGTCAAAGGCTACAAGCTGATACTGACCATGCCCGAGACGATGAGCCTGGAGCGCCGCAACCTGCTTAAGGCCCTTGGCGCCGAGCTCGTGCTAACCCCCGGTCCCGAGGGGATGAAGGGCGCCATAGCCGCCGCCGAGAAGCTGCGCGACGAGCATCCCGGCTCATTCATCCCTCAGCAGTTCGAGAATCCCGCCAACCCCGCCTACCACGTCAAGACCACTGCCGAGGAGATCTGGAGAGACACGGACGGCAAGGTGGACATATTCGTGGCCGGCGTTGGCACGGGCGGCACTGTGTCTGGCACGGGAAAGGGACTCAAACAGCACAACCCTAACGTGAAGATCGTGGCCGTAGAGCCTGCCACATCGCCCGTATTGTCTGGCGGCAAGCCCGGCCCGCACAAGATTCAAGGCATCGGCGCAGGATTCGTTCCCAAAACGTTCGACCGCGAGGTCATAGACGAGATCATCCCCGTGGACAATGACGACGCCATACGCACAAGCCGCGAGCTGTCGAAGACGGAGGGCCTGCTGGTGGGCATATCGGCCGGCGCCGCCATGTACGCCGCCACGCAGCTTGCCGCACGCCCCGAGAACAAAGGCAAGAATATTGTCGTGCTACTGCCAGACACGGGCGAGCGTTACCTCTCCACCGTGCTCTACGCTTTTAACGAGTACCCTCTTTAGGGCGCGACAGGCGCACAGAAATCAGACACGCCCCCGCACTTGCTTTGTGCGGGGGCGTTGTTTGTCATGATATGTCACCACAGTTTCTCAGTCCTCACGTACCGGGCGGATAACAAAGCCGAACACCTTCTTATAGTCCTTTACGAGCTTCCCACCTTTGTAAAAGAAGAGTGCGGGCGCATAGTTGGCATCGTCATCGCACATGTTTCCGCTCCAATAGTATCCACGGATTTTCTCAAACTGCAGATTTCCGTTGCTCTTCATGCCAGACACGGGGAGAAAGATGGACTTGCCCCGGCGACCGACGACCTTAAAGCCCTCAACTCCGTCAAGCTTCACCCATCTCCACTCACACCTTTCACACAGCTCCGTGATCTCGTCGGCGGTCGGCATTCGCCAACCGCCCCCCCAATAGACATAGGCGGGGTCATGCTCGGTTCCACAGATGTCGCCCTTTGTGTATTTCTTAAAGTCGTTTGACGTCTCACGCCCATCCACGTCGCCATAACCGAAATAGCGCCCAACCTCATTGGCGAAAGACGAGCCGATATTATGATCCGCCCACTTGACCGAGAGGCCGAGATCCACAGCCTCGGCAACGCGGCCATAGCCATAATTGTCGTCAACAGGGCCCGGTCTGGCAGACGCCGAATCGCCACAGAAACACACGGCAAGGCACGCCGCGCCTGCAACCCTTGCAAGCGTGGCTGTGCGATGGAGTAACACGTGGAATGGACCGGTCATTGACAGCTAATGGTTTTAGACGCGACAAGACGCACGTATGTGGACTTTAGTACAAACCTCACGGCAAAAAGCCTGCCAAGGGTACTGAGTATCATTGTAAAAATATCGATAGATGGCGACAAATGCAAATCACGATGGCATCGTTACAAATTTTCTGGCTCAAAGAGTTACACTCTATTGAATTTTATCATACCTTTGCATCGTCTTAAGGACAAGGGAAACAACTCGGGGTGTAGCTCAGCCCGGTTAGAGTACACGTCTGGGGGGCGTGTTGTCGCTGGTTCGAATCCAGTCACCCCGACTCCGAGTTACGAGGCTTGCGATTTTCTCAATCGCAAGCCTTTTGTTTTTTACGTTTTCTTAAAGACGGGACAACAAGGGCTGCCGTACGCATTTGGTTACTGTTTGTTATACCTCCTCTGATTAATTTTTTCGAGCCTTTCGAATTCGTTGTCCGCCGCGATTTTGTCCAGGATCCTCCTCGTGAGCTTGTCGAGCATCTTACCTTCGCGATAGTTTGCCGGGCATGCAAAATTCACGCGCTCCTCTTTGATTAACTTTACGGCCGTGTTCTTAGCGGCTTCGTCGCCAGGCTTGTAGACGGCAATGGAGTGTCCGCCATGGTCTTTCACCACCTTCATGCTCGGAATATCTGTGGTGCCGTCACCGAAATATATCATATGCGAGAATGGCACGGGCCTTTCGTCATACGCCACGAACATGT
>SFOL01000146.1 GCA_004552385.1 Bacteroidales bacterium
AGCGTAATCCTTATTATTGTAGCAAGCCCGGAGAAACTCCAAGATCTGTTTCTGACACGCTTCTGGACAACCATGAGCAGCAAATTTGCTATAAGTGTCGCCCAAATCTGTATCTTGATAGCGTTGGCGCTTTCTCCATAGAATATGTTTTGGTAGTAAAAAACAAATAAACGAAAAGGCTGAATCTTCGTCATGAGGATTCAGCCTATTTTTTATATCGCTTGAAAAAACTTTAGCGGACACCAATAAAAGAAAAGTAGTTTTTGAGCCTCAGAGAATAAAGCCAGTAGAGAATTATCATGAAGGAAAGAGTATAGATAAGGACAAAGACAATGCGCAACATGGCCTCACGGCAATAGAGGGGTGGAGAATGGGATAGCGGTAGTAAAAGAATAGGCGCACAACAGCTTACGGTTCTCCCCCCCACCCTCCGCGAGGCGCGAGGGAAGAAGTTGTAAATGTCCGCATTAAGTCATCACGCCACGCAATGGCATCAGCGGGCTTTTCACCAGAACTCATTGGCAAGCGCGGGGTTTTGCTCCAACGCTGTGCCGATGACGACAATGTCAGCACCCGCCGCGAACGCCCTGCCGACGGCCTCGGCGCTTCTGACGCCCCCGCCCACAATTATTGGGATGGAAACGCTTGAGCGCACTGCGGATATTATGTCGGATGAGACGGGGACGCGAGCACCACTTCCCGCCTCGAGATAGAGCATCTTGAAGCCGAGCAGCTCCGCCGCCATTGCCGTTGCCACAGACAAATCCACCTTATCGGCAGGCAACGGCATGGTGCCGCTGACATACTGGACAGACGTGGCCCGCCCCCCGTCAATAAGCATATAGGCCGTCGGTATGGCCTCCAGGCCGAGGCGGCGTATTTTGGGCGCGGACTTGACATGCTGGCCAATGAGGTATTCCGGGTTGCGGCCCGAGACAAGCGAGAGAAGCAACAATGCATCAGCCGATGACGAAAGTTGGCTACAGTCTCCAGGGAATAAAACGACTTCGGAGGAGTCGCCGACATATGACTTGATTCTCCTTACGACCGCGTCGGTGTCAGCCGAGACGATGCTGCCGCCGACGAAAATGGCGGGCGGGATTCTCTTACGTCCCACAAGACTGTCAAGAATGGCAGGGTTGAAGCGGTCAGGATCGATGAGCGGGACGACAATCCGCCGCCCATCTGAGGCGAGAGCCTGTATTTTATCGAGAACACCCATAGAGAGGGGGAAGGTAATGTGTGATTCAGCAGTAGACAAGAATCAAGTCATCAAACAGCTTATAGTGCAGCTCCACCTCGGCGTAAAACCCGTCCTTGTTGACACACCCGGTGAAGACGCCATCGCATCCGTTAACCAAGAGCGAGCGAACTGACAAATTCTCGTCGAAAAGGACATCAGAGATGTCGAACCTTTTGAAAAGAGTCTCCTTGGCGCTCCATATGATAAGCGCGGTGACAACTTTGTTTTGCTCATCGACATATTGCATCTCTCGGCTTGAGACGAAGCGCGGGATGAGTCGCAACACCCTGTTGGAGAAATACTCCATGTCAAGCGCCACGGGCTGGATGCCGATTCTCACTCCAACATAGCCGATGGTGTGTGTGATGCTGACGAACATCTTGGAGCCTCGCAGGAATGGCTTGCCGCTTTCCATGTAGTCAATCGACACGTCAGGTCCGAGCAACTCGCGGAGCAAGACACGCACGGTGATCCACTCGCGCCGCCTACGGTCGTTACGGAACGCTTCAAAAGTGGGCTTCTCGTGCGGCTTAACCTCATAGATGTCCAACAAATCGTCAAGCGACTCGGACATACTCCAGATGCCCATGGATGCGCCGTCGGCGTCAATTTTCTGAATAAGTGGCATAACACGTCGTCGTCAGTCCTCCCAACGGAAAGACTCAATAAGGCGGTTTAGATCGGCATCGACATATTCGACCACAGGGGCGAGGCTGTCTTTGTTCGGATGGCAAAAAAAGTAGAGCGAGCCGCGGAACACCTGGCCGAGGCTGTCCGTTATAGAGAACTGGGCTGGCGTGGCGGCATTCCCCTTGAGCGTGAAGAGAGCGGCATGCACTTTTTTGCTCTCGTCATCGAAATATTGGCTCACGATGGCGTCGGCCGCCACCGTATGTTTAAAAAGAAGCCGATGGTTGTCCTCGTATGCCATATCCTCCTGCTCCTTACTAAGCTTGAGGTATGTGACGTGTATCTTACAGTTGAGCGACGGGTAGTCAATATTGAGCCACTCCTCATTGCTACCGATCTTGCGCTCAGTCACCACGCGGCTCAGTGTGGAGTGGTCGAAACTGAATGGCGCGTCGGTGCGGCAGAACCTGGTGTAGTCGTGATCAGGCAGTGTTATACGGAAATAGCCGCGCGGTTTTGGCACGACCACGTCGGAGCAGGAGCCGCACAGCACGAGAAGAGAGGAGGCGGCACAGACGAAAAATTTGCGGAAACGTCTCATCATTGTTTCTTTGTCTCGCCCCGCACAATGAGCTTGACCTTATTGATTTTACGCTGGTCGGCCGAGAGTATCTCAAACTTGTACTTGCCGATCTCGACCACGTCTTTTTTCTTGGGGATCACGCCAGTCTTCTCGAGCAGGAGCCCTGCAAGGGTCTCGGCGTCACCCCTCATTTTGCTCAGGACGCCCGGGTCTATATCGAGGACTTTGCACATGTCGTTGAG
>SFOL01000048.1 GCA_004552385.1 Bacteroidales bacterium
CGACTCTGAGAGCCTCGAATTGTCTGACGATAAGCCGACTTCGGCCGAGTACAAGGCTCTCCATGTCTGCATAAAGAAGGTTTCCGAGGCCATTGAGCGTTTCTCGTTCAACACCTGCGTGAGCCAGTTTATGATCTCTCTTGCCGAGCTGCAGAACCTCAAGTGCCGCAAGAAGGCCATCTTGGAGCCTCTCATTGTACTCCTTGCGCCATTCGCCCCGCATATCGCGGAGGAGATTTGGCACGACCTCGGACATGACACGACTGTCTGCGACGCCAAGTGGCCGGAGCTTGACGAGGCTCACCTTGTTGAGGATTCTGTCAAATATCCCGTTGCGTTCAACGGTAAGACTCGTTTCACTATGGAGTTCCCCGTCGGCGCTGACCCCAAGGCTATCGAGAATGCCGTCGTGACTTCAGAGCAGGCCGCCAAGTATATTGACGGCAAGCCCGTGCGCAAGGTTATTGTCGTTCCTGGCAAGATGATAAACGTTGTTATCTGATATTTGTCAGGCGCAGGCTGGCTGACGGCCTGAATGTAAAAACCGCCCCCGGTATTGTTCCGGGGGCGGTTTCCTTTTCCCGTGGGCGGAGGCCTTGTTCACAAAGGCTATTTATTGCACGGAGCGGCCGAAGAGAAAAACATGGGAATGATGAGGTCGACAATGGATTACATGCCGATCACTGCTTCTCATGCTGAAGAGCCGAAGCTCGCTTTCGGCGTCAGCCCCCGAAGCGCCGCTGTCGTTTGCCGGCGGTGGGCTACGTGTGCACAAAGTAGTACGAACTACAAATTATGAGCCGTAGAACCTTGCCTGAGACGGAAAGGTTCTACGGCTCCTTGTGCGTTTGGGTGTGCGCGTGACGGACGGCGGAAACGCTATGCATCTCCGCTTCCCCGCTCAGAGCCTATAGCCCTTTCATTGACAGGTTTATCCTGCCGCGGGCGGTGTCAACGTCAAGCACTCGAACAGTCACGTGCTGATGCAGGCTCACCACGTCCGCCACGTTCTTCACGAACTTGTCAGACAATTGGCTTATGTGTACGAGGCCGTCGGTGTGCACGCCCATGTCAACAAAAGCTCCGAAAGCCGTGATGTTCGTCACGATGCCCGGCAGCTCCATCCCGGCGCGCAGGTCCTCGATTGAGTGCACGCTCTCGTCGAAGTGGAAATCTTTAATGGCCTCGCGCGGGTCTCTGCCCGGCTTCTCAAGCTCGCCCATTATGTCGTGCAGGGTGGGGAGTCCGACGTCGCCTTTCACGTATCTTTGCAGGTCTATCTTGTCGCGCTTGCCCTTGTCTTTCATCAGCTCAATGACGGTGCATCCCGCGTCGGCTGCCATCTGATTCACCACGTCATATCGCTCGGGGTGCACCGCCGACGCGTCGAGGGGGTTCTTTGCGCCGGAAATCCTTACGAACCCTGCACACTGCTCGAAAGCCTTAGGTCCGAGCCTCGGCACCTTCTTCAGATCGGCTTTGGATGTGAAAGGCCCGTTCGCCGTGCGATAATCCACGATATTCTTAGCCAGGGTGGGGCCGAGGCCCGACACGTAGGTGAGCAGGTGGCGGCTGGCCGTGTTGAGCTCCACGCCGACCTGGTTCACGCAGCTTATGACGACCGAGTCGAGGCTCTGCTTCAGCCTTGCCTGATCCACGTCGTGCTGATATTGGCCCACTCCGAGGCTCTTAGGGTCTATCTTCACCAGCTCCGCCAGCGGATCCATCAGCCTGCGGCCTATCGACACTGCACCGCGGACTGTCACGTCCTCGTTAGGGAACTCCTCCCGCGCCGTGGCCGAGGCTGAGTATATCGACGCGCCGTCTTCCGACACGACGAATATGCGCAGACGCTTCTCTTTGTCAAAGTTTCTCACGAAGGTCTCCGTCTCTCGGCTCGCCGTGCCGTTGCCTATAGCCACGGCTTCTATGTCATATTGGTCTATGAGCCGCCTGAGCTCCGCCTCGGCATCCGCTGTCTTGGCGTGAGGCGGGTGGGGGTATATGACCGAGTGGCAGAGCATCTGTCCCTGCTCGTCGAGGCACACCACTTTGCAACCGGTGCGGAAGCCCGGGTCCAGGGCCAGGGTGCGGCGCCTGCCCAGTGGAGCTGCCAGTAGCAGTTGCCGCAGGTTGGTCTCGAACACTCTTATGGCCTCTGTGTCAGCCCGCTCCTTGGCCTCGGCCTCCATCTCCGTCTCCATGGCGGGGGCTATCAGCCTCTTATAGCTGTCCGAGATGGCCATCTCCACTTGCCCCGCCGTCTTCGGGTTGCGCGCGTATTTGCGGTTCAGCCGGTCTACGATCTTCTCCGGCTCCTCGGGCGAGACCGATAGCTTTATGACGCCCTCGCGCTCGGCTCTCATCATGGCGAGCAGCCTGTGGCTCGGGCATTTGGCCAAGTTCTCGCTCCGGTCTATGTAGTCGCGGTATTTCTCGCCCTCGGCCTCTTTGCCCTTTGACAGCTTTGTGGACACGATGCCTTCGCGTCGGAAGACGTTTCTCACCGCCTCGCGCGTCTCGGGCTGGTCTGCGACCCACTCCGCGATAATGTCTCGTGCGCCTTGCAATGCGTCTTCGGTCGTTGCCACGTCGTCCGTCAGGTACTTGTCTGCCGCGGCTTCCGGATCCGAGACGTTTCCGCTCATGAGGGCCAGGGCCAGAGGCTCCAGCCCAAGCTCCCTGGCTTTGGCGGCGCGTGTCTTGCGTTTGGGCTTATATGGCTGGTAGAGGTCTTCGAGCTTTGTGGAGTCCCAAGTCTCGTCAATCTCTTTGCGGAGCTCCGGTGTCATCTTGCCCTGCTCCTCGATGGTGCTGATGATGGTCTCTTTGCGTGAGGCGGTCTCTTTCAGCTTCTCGTAGCTCTTGGCTATGTCGCCCACTTGGACCTCGTCCAGGTTGCCTGTGGCCTCTTTCCGGTATCGGCTTATGAATGGCACCGTGGCCCCGTCGTCCAAAAGTCTCAGCGTGTTCTCCACCTGCGTGGGACGCAGGTTTAACGCCTTGTGTATTAAGGTTGTGAATGTATCTTGCATCTGTGTGTCTCTTTATTGCTAATTTTTAAATTGCAACCACTGAGTCCATTTTCGCATCATGCTCCTCAGTGGGCAGTTCTTGCACCACTTGGCATTTGTAGCACACTCCGATTTTCTTGGCTTTGACCAGGGTTGCGAAGGCGCGGTCGTAGAATCCGCGGCCGCGTCCCAGTCTGGCTCCTTCGGTGGTGAAAGCCATCCCTGGCGCTATCATTATCACGCCGTCCCCGCTCCCGCATATGTCGAGCTCAGCGGTGCCTTGTGGCTCCAGTATGCCGAACCTCGGCTCCCGCGCAAGGCATTTGTAGCCCGTGAACTCTTTGAACACCAGGTCGTGGCCTTTTATCACGGGGAGGTATACGCGCTTGCCGCGCTTTACGCACTCCATGATGAACGGCCCGGTGTTAAGCTCGTCGATGAGCGGCCAGTAGGCCACAATAACGCCGGCGGCCTTTACGTCGTCACGGTCCGTGAGGGTCTGGGCCAACTGCCTGCCAAACGCCATGTAGTCCTCGTTTCGCAGGTTGGGCTTCAGCAGCCTTATCCGTCGTCTTATCTCTTTTTTCTGCTCTATTATGTCCATTGCCGAACTGTGTGTCATTTCTGAATGGTGCGCCGGGTTTTGCGATGAGCATTAGCGCGCAAAGCATAAGCCCACCACGTCTTGTTCCTGACCTGGTGGGCTTTTGCTCTGTTAATATACCGCCTCACACCCGGCCTCGTAGGCCTCAGCGTGCGCTTTTTCTTACAACATTATGGTCTGCTCCCTGTCCGGGCCAACAGACACAATCTTGACAGGAACGCCGAGGTAGCTCTCGATGAACGACACGTAGTCTTTGAACGCCTTGGGGAACTGATCTGCGCTCGTCATCTTGTCCATCGGGGTCTTCCAACCCTCGAACTCCATATAAACGGGCTCGACACCCTCATTTATGTCAAACGGCATCTCGTCGGTCTCCCTGTCGCCAATCTTGTAGGCCACGCAGGCCTTCACCGTGTCGAAGTTGTCAAGGATGTCGCTCTTCATCATGATGAGTTGCGACACGCCGTTTACCATGACGGCGTAGCGGAGGGCCACGAGGTCAATCCACCCGCAGCGGCGCGGACGGCCCGTGACGGCTCCGAACTCATGGCCGAGCTTGCGTAGTGTCTCTCCGGTCTCGTCAAACAGCTCTGTGGGGAACGGGCCGGAGCCCACGCGCGTGCAGTAAGCCTTGAAGATGCCGAACACCTCGCCGATGTTTCTCGGGGCCACGCCCAGACCCGTGCAAGCGCCGGCGCAGACCGTGTTGCTCGATGTCACGAACGGGTATGAGCCGAAGTCCACGTCGAGCATGGTGCCCTGCGCACCCTCGGCCAAGACGTCTTTGCCTTCGGCCAATAGGTGGTTCACGTAGTGCTCACTGTCCACGAACTTGAACTGCTTGAGCTTCTCGAGTCCCTCGAACCAGGCTTTCTCCAGCTCGGGCAGCTTGTCCAGCGGGTAATTATAGTCGCTGAGGATCTTCTTGTGCCTCGCGACGGCGTTCTTATATTTCTCCTCGAAGTTGAGCTCTATGTCGCCCACGCGGACGCCGTTGCGGCTCACCTTGTCAGTGTATGTGGGGCCAATGCCTTTGCCGGTGGTGCCTATTTTGCCGGAGCCTTTCGCGCTCTCGTAGGCGGCGTCGAGCAGACGGTGGGTCGGGAGGATGAGGTGAGCCTTGCGGGATATGTAGAGGCGGCTCGTCAAGTCGTGACCCGAAGCCTCGAGCTGCTCAACCTCAGTCTTGAAGAGGGCGGGGTCGAGCACAACGCCGTTGCCTATGATGTTCACCTTGTCGCCTTGGAAGATGCCGGACGGCACTGAGCGGAGTACGTATTTCTGCCCCTCGAACTCGAGCGTGTGGCCCGCGTTCGGGCCGCCCTGGAATCGCGTGACGGCCGCATAGTGGGGGGTCAGGACGTCTACGACCTTGCCCTTGCCCTCGTCGCCCCATTGGAGGCCCAACAGAACATCTACTTTCATTTATATCGGATTTGTTGTGTAAATGACATAAAAAAACGGAAGCGCTGGCCGCACATACCCTGTCCGGCCACGTTTCCGATGTGCTAAGGTACAATTAATCGTCCTTTTTAACAAATAATACCCTGTTAAAACGCCATCGCTCTACGAATTAGGCACGCCAAACCAGAATACTGCGATTTTTTTAGTAACTTCACTTCATTATTGTTATTTGTTTAACACATATTAAAACTATGGCAAAGACAACAACAGCGTGGGCTCTCGCGGCTCTCGCAGCGTGCTCCTTCACGACGGGCGCGGTGGCCCAGGAGGGTAAGGCGGCTGACGAAGGCTTCGTCTTCACGACCGTCAAGGAGAATCCCATAACTTCTATCAAGAACCAGAATAAGAGCGGCACGTGCTGGGCCTACTCCAGTCTCGGCTATTTCGAGGCCGAGCTGCTCCGACTGGGCAAGGGCGAGTATAACCTCTGCGAGATGTTCCTCGCGCACAAGACGTACGAGGACCGCGCTAAGGCGGCCGTCCGCATGCACGGCGACATCTCATTCACCGAGGGCGGCAGCTTCTATGATGCCGTCTATTGCATGAAGAACTACGGCATGATGCCCGAGGAGGCCATGCCGCTGCCCGGGACCCTCTATGGCGACTCGCTCGCCAACTTCAACGAGATGTGGCCTGTCGCCGCGGGCGTGGTGAGCGCCATAACCGACGGCAAGCTCACGAAGCTCTCGCCTGCGTGGTTCTCTGGCCTCAACGCCGTGCTTGACGCCTATCTCGGCCAGGTCCCCGGCGAGTTCACGTTCAAGGGCAAGAAGTACACCCCCAAGTCTTTCCAGGAGAGCCTCGGCCTCAAGATGGACGACTATGTGTCACTCACTTCGTTCACTCACCACCCGTTCTACACGCAGTTCGTCATCGAGGTGCAGGACAACTGGCGATGGGGGCTCAGTTACAACATCCCCATCGATGAGCTCATGAAGGTCATGGACAACGCCATCGACAACGGCTACACCTTCTGCTGGGGCGCCGATGTCTCCGAGAAGGGCTTCACCCGCGACGGCATTGCCGTATGCCCCGATGCCGACAACGGAGCGGACATCACCGGCTCCGACATGGCGCGCTGGACCGGGCTCAGCCCCGCCGAGAAGCGCAAGGAGCTCACCTCGCGCCCGCTCCCCGAAATCAACGTGACCCAGGAGTCCCGCCAGGAGGCCTATGACAACTGGGAAACCACTGACGACCACGGCATGCTCATCTATGGCGTGGCCAAAGACCAGAACGGAAAGGAGTATTACATGGTCAAGAACTCCTGGGGCTTAAGCGGCAAGTATAATGGCATATGGTACGCCTCGAAGACTTTCGCTAAGTACAAGACTATGAACATCCTCGTCCACAAAGACGCGATCCCCAAGGATATCCGCAAGAAGCTCGGCATTTAAAAGCCACCCTGCTCTTATTAGGACATAAAGGAAGTCGCCGCCCCGGAAGTCTGCTTCCGGGGCGGCGATTGTCCTTTTTAATTAGCGGGGCTTCGCAACGTGACGCCTTTGCTCGGCCGGTTGCCCTACATCATCCCGAGCGTCAGTCTCGCCTCGTCGCTCAGGTTCTCTTCTGACCAAGCGGGGTCGAACGTCAAGTTGACCTCGACGCTTGCCACGCCCGGGATGGCTTTGACCTTCTCCATAACCTCGTCGGGCAGGCTGTCCGCCACCGGGCAGTTCGGAGCCGTCAGCGTCATCAGTATCCTCACCTCGTTGGTTGTGGATATCTCGAGCTTGTAGATTAGGCCGAGGTCGTATATGTTCACCTCGATCTCGGGGTCGTAGATGGTTTTCAGTTGCTCTATTACGAGTTGCTCCAGGGTCTTCTCCTTCTCTTGTTCGTTGTTATCCATTGGTAGGCTGTGGTGGTGTGGCGTTACGCCATATTGTTTTTAGCGGCATACGCCATGGCGTAAAGGCGTATCTGCTTAATCATGGCCAGGAGGCCGTTTGAACGCGTCGGGGTGAGGTTCTCCTTCAGCCCTATCCTGTCAATGAAATACAGGTCGGCCTCCTCGACCTCGGCGGGCTTGTGCCCGTCCACCACTTTGAGCAACAGGGCCACAATGCCTTTCACTATTATCGCGTCGGAGTCCCCTTTGAACGACAGCGTCCCGTCGGCGTTCTGCTCGCAGTATATCCAGACGGTGCTCTGGCACCCTTCTATTATGTACTCCGGCTTGCGGTGCTCCTCGGGGTAGGGGGGCATGTCGTTGCCCAGCTCTATGAGCAGGGAGTATTTGTCCATCCACTCGTCGTAGGCCGAGAATTCGTCTACTATTTCGTCTTGCGCTTCGTTTATGGTCATGCCTTTACTTTACTTTTATAGCTGCCCGCGAAGTTACTCAGTTTGCAAAATCTTTTGACGGACTCTTCTGCTTATTTGGGCAAATATGCTTAATTTGCTATCGGTTTAAGAACAAAAAACGACAATGACAACACGCCAGAAACTGATGATGGAGGAGATGGGGCGCCTCTCGGCCGACGAGTTCCGAGTGGCGGACAAGACTCCGCTCGTCATCGTGGCCGATGAGATACGAAGCCTTAACAACATAGGCTCACTCTTCCGCACTGCCGACGCCTTCCGCCTTGAGCGGATATATCTGTGCGGGGCCGTGGGCGAGCCGCCTCACCCCGAAATACATAAGACCGCGCTCGGAGCCGAGTTCTCTGTCGACTGGCGCAAGTCCGACTCCACGCTCGCCGTGGTCCGCGAGCTCAAGGAGCAAGGTTACGTGACTCTCGCGCTTGAACAGGCTCGCGGCAGCGTCAGCCTCGAGAGGCTCGTGGTGGACAAGGGGCGGAAGTACGCCATCGTGGCCGGCAACGAGATAAGGGGCGTGGCGCAGGAGGTCGTAGACGAGTGCGACTGCTGCGTGGAGATCCCGCAGTTCGGCACCAAACACTCGCTTAACGTGTCAGTCTCTACCGGCATGGCCGTGTGGGAGGTCGTGAAGCAATTGTCAATTCTCTGATTTCTGTTATAATTTATGGTTTGCGACATGAAGAAACTGCTTATGGCTGTGCTTGCGCTTGCGGGCGTAAGCCTCACTGCAAGTGCACAAAAAAGTTGCGTCTACTCTTATGAAGGCGACGGGTTCTATGTACGTCTTGTTGCGCCGGGCGACTTGCGTATTGGCTCCACATCCGACATGCGTTTCGTCACTGAGAAAGGTGACGATGACGAACGCAAGGTGGAAGTCGAGGTCTGCAAGGGTCTCGACATGGCTGGCTATTCACAGGCCATGAGCGAGATTGACGATGCCGACTTTTTCATTAACGATGGCGGGACGGAAATGATGTGCGAGAGCGCGCGCGCCACGCGCCACTTCTTAGGCTATATGAGGCAAGGCGAGTCATCCGGTGTCTCGCTCAAGGTCTATGTGGCCGACCCCCAATCGCCAAAAGGTCGCTCAGTCAAGTATCTTGAAGTGCCGGCTAAGGCCGTCTCCGGCTTTGTCTCAGCCCGCTGCCGGTATTAATACGGATAAAATTCTACACGCTGATTGCCTGTGCATCGCATGTTGATTGATACATACTAATATGTGATAAGATACGGCAAAGTTGTGACCAAATGTTTGACTATTATTGCACTCTGAAGAAGTTAAGTGTGCTTTGCTTTTGTAGCCTTGCTCTGTAAAGGCGGCATACCTGGCTGTCTTATGAATGAAAGTTGTTAAAATACAATCATTATGGAGGCGATAAAATTCAAACCTATTTGGAAACCGACCCTCTGGGGGGGGGAGTGGTGGCTCATATCGGCGGTCGAAGGATCCGAGTCCGTAGCGGCCGATGGCGAGTTCGCCGGCATGACCTTGCCGCAAATAATCTCGCGGTCGCGCCAGGATCTTGTGGGGGGCGCTTCGTGGGCGAAATATGGGGAGATCTTCCCTCTCCTCGTCAAGTTCATTGACGCGCGACAAGACCTCTCCATACAAGTACACCCCGATGACGAGATGGCTGCGCGGATCCACGGGAAGCTCGGAAAGAACGAGATGTGGTACGTAGTCGACGCGCTCAAAGGCTCATATCTCATCGACGGTTTCAAGAAGCCCATGGCCGAGCCCGATTATGCCGCCAGCGTGGCCGATGGCTCTATCGAGGATTATCTCAACAAGGTGCAGGTCGAGGTCGGAGACGTTTTCTACATCCCCTCAGGGCGAGTCCACGGGATTGGCGGTGGCACCTTCATTGCCGAGATTCAGCAGAGCAGCGACGTCACCTACCGCCTCTACGACTACAACAGGCGCGACAAGGACGGCAACCTGCGCGAACTCCACACCGAGCTCGCCAAGCAGGCTATAACTTTCGGAGACGTCACGCCTGACCCCCGCTCTCACTACGTCGAGACTCCTGACACTCTGTGCGAAGTGGTGCGCTGCCCGTTTTTCACCACCTATGTGGCTCACCTGTCGCATCCGCTCTCTTATGACGTCAGCCGTGTCTACTCGTTTGTCGTCGTCATGACGCTCTCCGGCTCTTGTCGCCTCACCGACGAGAATGGCGCCGCTGTCATCCTCCAAGAGCACGAGGCGGCGCTCGTGCCGGCCGCGGCGCGCATGCTCAATGTCACGCCCGACGGCAAGACCAAAATCCTCGTGAGCCACTTGTAGGCGACCATGTCCCGAAAAACACCTTAATACGCAAAGCCGATGAAAAAAAGCATATTCACCCTTGCCGTCGCCCTTGGCGTCATGTCAGCCAGCGCTCTTGCGCAAGACTTCGTCAAGGTTGCCGACGGCCATTTCGAGCGCGGCGGCAAGCCTTACTACTATGTCGGCACCAACTTCTGGTATGGGGCCATCCTTGCCTCCGAAGGGCAGGGCGGCGACCGCGCAAGGCTGGCCAAGGAGCTTGACGAGCTCAAAGCCAACGGCATGGACAACCTGCGCATCCTTGTGGGCAGCGACGGACAGAGGGGCGTGAAGACTAAGGTCGAGCCGACGCTCCAAATCGCCCCGGGCGTGTATAATGACACCATCCTCGCGGGGCTCGACTACCTCCTTGCCGAGATGGGCAAGCGCGATATGGTCGCCGTGCTTTACCTTAACAACTCTTGGGAGTGGAGCGGCGGCTATGGCTTCTACCTCGAACACGCTGGTGCGGGCAAGGCCCCCAGGCCCAACGAGGAGGGGTATCCCGCCTACATGTCATTCGCCAGCCAGTTCGCGGCCAACGATGCGGCCCATCAGCTCTTCTACGACTACGTGCGCTTCATCGTCAGCCGCACCAACCGCTACACGGGCAAGAAGTACGTAGACGACCCCGCCATAATGAGCTGGCAGGTCGGCAACGAGCCACGCGCCTTCTCCGATGAGGCCAAGGCCCCCTTCGCCAAGTGGCTCTCCGAGACCACAAAGCTCATCCGCAGCCTCGACTCGCGCCACCTCATCTCGCTCGGCAGCGAGGGCTCTTGGGGGTGCGAGGGCGACATGGCTCTCTACGAGAAGATCTGCTCCGACCCCAACGTCGACTATATGAACATACACCTCTGGCCTTATAACTGGGGATGGGCCCGCGCGCGACATCTGAGGGCTGACATCAAGAGGGCGTGCGACAACACAAAGGCCTACATAGACTCTCACCTCGATGTCAGCGCCAGGCTGCGCAAGCCGCTCGTGATGGAAGAGTTCGGCTTCCCGCGAGACGGATTCTCCTTCTCCAAGGAGGCTAAGACTACCGTTCGCGACGATTACTACGATTACGTCTTTGGCCTCATATACAATGCGCGCCGTGGCGGAGGCCTGTTCGCAGGGTGCAACTTCTGGGGCTGGGGCGGCTTGGCCGAGCCTGAGCATGATGACTGGCAGGTGGGTGACCCTTATACCGGGGACCCGGCTCAGGAGGCGCAGGGGCTCAACTCAGTATTCTCTTCTGACAAGTCTACCCTGCAAGTCATCTCTAAGTGGAATAAGAAGCTGAGGTAGGCTCTCTCTGTAATTAGCATCATCGGCGTGGCTCGCGGACTTGCTCCCGGGCCATGCCCTTTCACCAATCTATGTCAGATGGCTCTTTACTTTGTTATAAGAAACAACAAACCCTTCGGCCCCTACGACCTCCCGACGCTTTCCGACATGGTCAGCCGCGGGCGCGTCTTGCGTTGCGATATGGCTTTCGAAGACGGAACTGTTTATGACGGACGGACGACAGTCGGCTCGCTGCTCTCCTCGGCAGGCTACAACCCTAAGGTGCGAAGCGGGGTCGGGCTCTTCAAGCAGTTATCGAACATAGGCTCCGAGGTCATATTCCCGCGCGATGATATGCGCCTCTCCGTCTGGAGGCAGGATACGAAGCTCATCATGATGGCTGCTGTCGGGCTTCTGCCCGCCGCCGTCGAGTTGTTCGGGTGGTGGCCTTTTATGACGTTCTATCTCATATCGCTCTATTTCTCAGCCATCTGGGCCCTCTTCTTTTACTATCTGTTCAAGACAAAGCAGGTCTCGGCGCAATCCGCTTTTATGGTCTTTTTCCTTACCCAGGCATTCGTCTTCGTCGCATGGGATGTCCTTGGCATAGTCCGTCTTAATCCGTTCTACGCGTTCGAGGGGGCGCAGACGCTCTTAGGCAATACCCTCTTCTACATAGGCGGCGTCGGGCTCACGGAGGAGTTCGCCAAGGCCCTGCCTTTGCTCATCATAACGTCTCGCGCCCGTCAGCCCCTCGTGCCGCAGACAATGGTTTTCTATGGCCTGATATCAGGCATCGCGTTCGGCGTCTTCGAGGGTGTGCAATACCAGATGACTGTCAATTCCGACTATGGTTACAGCGAGTCGTTCCTTATGAACATCGCACGTCTGACGACGTTGCCTTTCGCCCATTCCCTGTGGGCCGCGCTGGCGGGATATTTCATCTCGTTCGCATTGCTCTATCCCGCCTACAAATGGGCGTTGTGGGTTATCGCCATACTCCTGCCCGCCGTGCTCCATGGTGTCTACGACCTTGCTTGCGACTATGAGGTCGGCGGAGTCTTTGTCCGCGGGGCCATCATTTTCTTCTCGGCTCTGCTCCTCATAACCTATCTCAAGCGCGGGTCTGACCTCCAGGAGAGGCTCTCCACTCTAACGCGCTGACGCCCCGCCCCCTCGTAATGATGTTCCCGCGTCTTAATCTGCCACCCGCGCAGCTCCGCCTGCGCGAGGCTTCGACCTCGCAAGGTCGTCCGTCTGTGCTCTGCCTTAGCCGGCGCAGGTACGTGGCCCTTACTCCCGAGGAGTGGGTGAGGCAGAATTTCATATCTTACATGGTCTGCACACTCGGATACCCGCAGGGGCTTGTGGCGGCCGAGGCTCCAGTCGACATCAACGGTTTGCGCCAGCGCGCCGACATAGTGGCCTACTCGCGCCTGATGACCCCGCTTGTCATCGTCGAATGCAAAGCACCGGAGGTGACTCTCTCTCAGGCAACCCTCAATCAGGCTTGCCGCTACCTGTCGTCATTGGGCTCCGTGGCGGTGGTGCTCACCAACGGCATTAATCATTATTGTGTGGCCGTCGGTAGCGGAGGCACCCCCGAGTTCCTTGACCATGTGCCTGCCTGGGCCGAGGTCAATGCCATGCCCGCCAAATAAACAAGACAGTGGCCGAGCCTGTTCGTGCAACATCAGTGAGGCCATTTGCGTAATAAACAGTCGAACCTTAATTATGCATAAAATGAAGAATTTCATAAGGACTGCCATCGCGTTTGTCGTATGGCTTCTCGTGGCCATAGGCGCCTACGCTCAAAATTGCACCCCGACGGCGGCTGATTACGAGCGGTTCCCGAGCACCAAGACGCTCGTCGTGCTTGATGACAATCTTTTCTCAGACTTCAACCTCGCCATCAAGAAAGACGTCAAGGACAATTGGACTGTAACTGAGACCGCTTTCATAACCAAAAAGGAGTTCGAGAAGAAGCGCACCGATCCTCAATACTCTTTCCTCCTGACCACGACGGTTACCTACCCCGACGATAAGACACATACCAAATATTTGTATTTCAGCCTCATAATGGGCAAGAATACGAAAAAGGTCAAAGATATGCCCGACCTCATCTCCGTTCCTCTCGCCTACGCCAATGTCGACGACCAGGAGGAGTGGGTGTATAAGCTGCCCGTAATAATCCGCTTCATGCTCAGGCATGTCGAGAACATGACGGCCAACCCGAAGCTCATATCAGAGACGCCGCTCCTCATGTATAATAAATACAGTCAGTCGCTCGCGGACAAGACCCTCTACCTCGTCAAGTCCGACCTTGAAAAGGGGT
>SFOL01000147.1 GCA_004552385.1 Bacteroidales bacterium
TGCCGACTGCCAGCGCGAAGATCAGGCACAGGGAGAGGATGAGCGCGGCTTTTCTCCCGCCTGAACCGTTAAAGATACGTTTCATGTGTCATCCCTCCTATTCAGTTCTTACCCGGAAACTGCTGGACTTCACCTGCACTGAGCCACTTGTTGATAACATCGGCAATGCTCGTCAGCCAGTGGTTTTCTTTGGCGGTGTTGGTGATTTTGGCCTCGCCGTTGGGCTTTGTGCTGCTGAGCTTGACATCCACCTTTTCGCTATTCTCAGCCACCTTGTAGCTCCACGACCAATTTGTGTCCTCAACCACGGTGTAGTCGCCGACAGCCAGACCGGTGATGGTCTTCTGTTTGCCATCCTTGAGCACCACGGTGGTCACGAGCTTGCCGTCCTTGTCCTTCACGTTGAACACGAAGGTCTGGTTCGGGTTCGCACCCTCACCCTCGACGGTCTTGGTGATCTTCAGGCTGCAGGTGTTGACCGTGATGGTGAACGTAGCATCTTTAGAAACGCTCTCATACTTTCCCGTTTGCGTAGGCGAAACCGTGCACGTCACCTTGTAGGTCGTGGTCTGCTCCGGGGCGACGGTGCCGCCGCTTGCCGCATCGCTCCACGTCCATGTTCCGCTGCTGTTTCCGGCAAGAACCGTGTACGTGCCGACAACCGTTCCGTTCTCATCCTTGACCGTATAGGTCACGTCCACATATGCGTTGTTCACGCGATCAAGCTGCGGAATGTCCGTGATGACACGATCCTTCAGATTTGTTTCCTCGCCGAGGTAGATCTCGGTGCCGGTCGTCGTCGGCTCGACCGCCTTCACGGTCACATCCACGTTCTGCGGCTGGAACTTCTCGACCGGAGTCGTTCCGCCCGGTGCGTAGATGCCGTCAGTCGTGCCGACGTTCGTCTGCACGCCGTTGCCGCCGAGGAAGGTATCCGTCGGCTGAATCTTGAATTCGACGATCAGCTTCTGGCCACTATAGGTTGTGCTGCCGGCCGCGTCCGTGCGCGGGCCGCACCAGTTGGCAGAGTAGTCAAACCCGGTGACTGAAACGGTGTCGCCAGTCACTTCGGCTCGAACGGAATCCGGCGCTTCCGCTTCAGTGGGAAACATCAGAGTTCCATCATCGTTTGCACCGGTGCAGTTCGCCGTTTTCAGCGTGACCTCTGCGCCAGCCGGAATCTCAAAGTATGGCGTCACCGCGTCTTTGAGTTTGCTCTCCCTCGTCAGCTTCGTGTTGCCAGCACCACCGACCTGCTGACTGATGCTCTCAAAAACATTTTTAAGATCATCTGCATTCTTTGCAGTCAGATAGTAGGATTTGCTTGTATCCTCGGGATAGGTCGCGTCACCGGGGCTGGACATCCTCGTCGCATACTTGTAGTTGGAGGACACGAGGTGCATGTACTTATTGACATTGGTATCGCTGAGCGCACTGATATTATCTACGCGGCTTGCGTCCGCGACATCCATGCAGCCAACGGTGTAAACGGTCGCGCCACTGTCCTTCAGCGTCTTGGCCGCGCTGATGGTGCTGTCCGCCACATCACTGTCAAACCCATTACCATGGTTCGGTTCGCCGTCCGTGAACATAACGACGACCTTGCTTGCATCTTTTCGTGCTTTCTCCAACACCGTCTGCGCGTGCTCCATGCCATAGTCAGCAGAAGTTGCGCCACCAGCTTTCAGATTATTGACGGCGTCCATCAGGTCCTTCTGCTTGTCACTGGCGTCCATCAGATTCATTACGATTTGGGAGTAGTTATACTCATATCCGTCCTCGTAATAAGTCTTATTTCCGACCTTCTTGATAGAATCACCAGCAAACTTCACGATGGAGATGTTGTGCTTCACCGTGGCCGTCTCCTTTTTTGCGACTTCTTCGATGAAGGTGTTCACCGCGCTCTTCAGAGCGTCCAGCTTCTTTACCGAGCTGTCTCTTTGTTCGGCGTAATATAGCGGCCATGCGGTGAATTCAGTGTCTCTCCCGCTCGAGGTTTCAGTATGCACTGTGCCGTTTTCGTCCGTATACGTGTACGTGTACGTGTACGTCTTTTTCCCCCATCCGCCACTTTCCTTCTTTGTAATAGTTACCTTGGCATACGTGCCGTCGTCAAGCTGAACAAACCGGTTATCTTTTTTATCATAGTTGTTGCTATTGTAATTGCTGTACTCAGGAAGTTTTTTGTAGACCGTTTCTTTCAGATAGTGATCCATCGAGCCGGAGACGTCGAGGACCAGCACGATGTCGCAGGGTTTCGTGCTGACGGTCGTGGTCTGCTCGCCGGTGGCGTAGGCTTCAAGTCGGACGGTATAAGTGTCAGAATTCTCATCCTTCGTGACCGTCTTGTCAAGCTTCACGCCGCTGCCCGTGTCGTTCGCCGCACGCGCACGCACTCTGGCCGGGCCGACGGTCTGCTCCGGTGTGACCAGCGGGCCGGCATTTGTGAAGCTGACGATGTTCACGCCATCAACCGTCTCCGTGGTCTCCGCACTGCCGTCGGCAGTCGTGTCGTCCATAACGCCGGCGCCGAGGAACAGGCACATGCTCAGGAGCATGGCCGCGCAGAGGACGAGCGAGAGAATGCGTTTTTTCATGTTTTCGTCCTCCTTTCTCAGGCTGTCGGGATCGGATCGATCTGCGTGCTCGAAGTGCTCGCCT
>SFOL01000148.1 GCA_004552385.1 Bacteroidales bacterium
GGAGCCTTGATAACTGACGGACGGAGTGACACATACGAACCAGACGGGGAACGCGTAACCCGCCGCGAAACTGCCATTTGCCACTTTTGCTACGGAACGACCATAGGTCAGCAAGTCGCCATACGACTGTGGAGCCGTCTCAAAGCCAAGTCCGTTGTTGAAGTAGACATCCGTGCCGATGACCATGTCCGGCAAGCCGTCGCCGTCGACATCCGTCAGTGTCGCGTCGGTCTCATTATCCGTCCGAGAGTAGCTGACTCCCGCGGATAGCGTGAAATAGCTACATATAGGCACACTCAATCCACCGCCAAGGCCTTTGGTTGTCGCGCTCCCTTTACGTATAGCCTTATGACCGAATGTCGTCCTTTCTGTAAACCCGTAGCCCGTGTTGAACCGCACCGAGCCGTCGTTGAAGAGCATGTCCGGCAGCCCGTCGCCATTGATGTCGGCCTTCGCAAGTTTCGAGTTGGCGTCCCTGGCGCTTTTCCCTATTGCGAAGGCTACAGATTTTGAACGGCTTATCGAATTCCCCTGCGATTCGCCCCTTGACGTCACGACATCGAAATCGAAACGCGTCAGCCCGCCGCCCATCGAGCCGTCCTGTCGGGTGTACTGACTGCCTACTTGTCCATCTATGTTTGTCAGCCAATCAGGGTAACGGTCTCCGTTCAAATCCATGACGGACTGATAGGTTCTGACGACCGTGTTCCCCCTGCTCGAGCTGATTCCAAACATCTGGCCGTTTACCGACTTCGTCTCCGCTTCGCTCAACGTGCGCATCCGCATGGCGTTTATGGCGTAGCCCGAGGCTTTGTAGTCAAAGGCTTCAACTACTATTTCCGACTCCAACTGTCGCGACGTGCATATCTCATTCGCCGCCACATAGATGCTGTCCTTCACGCTCACCCAACGCCGGTGTTCCGCGTCGTACGCCATGCTCATGAGGGGCGAGGCGGCTTCTTCTGTCAATGACGAGATGTCGTCATCGCTCAGATTGTCGGTGCTGATGTTGCTGTACTTACTCTCATCGTACTTAAGCTTTGATGTCTTTATCAGCGTCTCCGTCGTGTCGCTCCATGCGAATTGTCCCCAACCTCTGTACAGACTGCCAAGCTCCTGACGGGTTACCCTGCACGAAAGTGAAGCGTTTATGGTGTCGAGAGGGACATATTTGCGCTCCTCACGACGAACATCATGGGCCGTTTGGGTGGAATCAACATACGTGTCGGTGTAGACGAGCGTGACCCACTGACCGACACGCATTTCCGCCTTGCCGATTGTCTTTATCTCATTGTCCACATAGAAATCTGCCCATAACTCCTTGCCTATATTGTCAAGCGCCAGTGGTAGACTTGTTTGTTTTGTGTTGCCATTCTCTATAGTTCCCGTGGTGTCGGCGAAAACTACATTCTTCTCCGCGACAGATGTTAGCGACAGTGCGTATTTGCTTGTCTTTACAGTATCCGAAAGGAATCGCACACCGTCAATGTGAGGAATGAGCCTCAACTCGTCATCAAAAATGGCATTGGCAAGTTCCGATTTCTGCTTTTCCCATGTCTTGTCAATGGCTGTCGAGTCGGTCTCCTCGGCTTTGAAATCATAAGTGGGTCGTTCTCTATCTGACATGAGTTTTGCGGCTGCCATTCTGACTGTTCTGTTGTACATCCGCCCAATCTCCGGCGCTATGCACATCGTGTCCGACTCGCCGTCTAATGTCGAGATGGCTTTTATCGTCCAATCCAGGTTCTCCCAATCGAGTGGCACGCGGCTCTCCACTCTCGCGCTGACGAACAGTGTGTCGTTAGCCGTCATCGACGGGCGCACCGTCTCTGTTATATCAACGGTTTCTGCGCCACGGAGTTTTTTGCTCCAAACTACATTTCCTTTATTGTCTGTGAGTATCAATTTAACATCGTCGCGCATCCGCGGCTTCCTCACCGCCATCTCTATCTTAGCCCCACCGCCTGTCAGCACCGCGCTGCCGCCACCCGCGTGCAAGAAGTCCTCAGTGGCGGAGTATGTCTTGCGGTCTTCTCCGTTGGCGTCATAGCGAGTTCCCGAAGTCAGCTCGCCGCACTTGGTGTAGGTTATTGTTGGCGACCACTCTGTAGCGTCACTCTTGCCGCTATACACCGATTGCTGACGGAACATTATCTTGTCGCCAGCCTTTACTGACAGCCTAATGTTATGAATGTCAGACGGCTTGCTCTTGGTCAGTCTTGAGTGCCACTTCTCATTGTCGTTCTGCTGAATGGTTACATAAACACCATCCGTGCTATTCGTGGGCGATGTCAGACCTGCCGAACCTGAGACCGAGACCTCACCTGTGAACGGAGCCTGCCACAACCTGACGGCGTCAATTAGCTGGTTCTGCTTCTCCTGCTCCCTGCGCTCAGCCGCCGTGTCGACTTGAAACTCCACGCTCGGGGCTACACTCGCGCCCGTCCATACGGGGTTCGGCGTCGTCTCACTCGACTTGGTGAAATATGGCCTCCCATCCGCACCGATTTGGTTGAACAGCACAACGCCTTTCTCCGCAATGTCAACGAGTCCGTCGCCATTGAAGTCCTGCATGTAAGTGTGAGTCCAATCCCAGGTCCGGCTCTTATCTTTCGACAGGCCGCCACCCAAGTCTAAGTTCCCTCCAATGTTAAGGCCTGCGCCTATGTTCAGGCTCGTCGTGTTGTTCTTTGATTCACTGAGCGACATCCGATTCGCTCCCTCAATGAGGACAGGCTCAGCAAAAGCTATTGCCCCGTCTGTTGAGATGTTCTTTCGATAATAAAGTCTGTCATCATCCACAAAAACCTTATCGGGACGGCCGTCTCCATCAATGTCCGTCATCGACACCTCGCTGTGCGCCCAGCTGTGGCTGAACGATTTCGAGATGCCGGCGCTGACTGACACTGCGGCGGCGACAATGCCGGCGCTGACTGACACTGCGGCGGCGACACGCGGTATCGGGCTCGCGCCCACACCCACCATCGCGCCGCCGCCGTTGGTCGTGCCCGTACTACGCGATCCTCCAATAGCCGACAATCCGTCCGTCATGCCTATGCGGTCGATGGCTTTGCCCTCCAACGCCTCGTCGTTGCCTATGTCCCACGTCTTCGCCTCGCCGAACAGCCCGTCTTTCACGTCGTTGTAGTAGTCGAAGCGGTTCGTGCCAACCCGCCGAACAGCCCGTCTTTCACGTCGTCGTAGTAGTCGAAACGGTTCGTGCCGACCGCCTTGCCGTCAGCGTCGTACTGCGTTATGGAGGTGAGCAGCGTCTTGCGGAGTGCTCCGCTCTCGTATGTAGGCACGTAGCGGGCAAGAAGTTCATTTTTGTAGTATACTGTTATCTCACCAAGCAGTTCGCTATCAGTCTGTAAGAAG